>JBEPXF010000060.1:0-12625 GCA_041642075.1 Fodinibius sp. | reverse complement strand
GACGGAGTGCTTATGCCAGGTTAGTCTTAGAATGACTAGCATAAGATGTCCACAATATTTAGCCACGCTTTGTATTCCAGAGCGTGGCTTTATTATTTATTATAAGAAGATAGTAACAGAAAAAAAATACTTTTAAACAGTAAAACACTTCATAGTTTTTTACATTTTAGTCGACCTGATACTGGCACCAACATATAACCTTTATGAAACGGGTACAAATTAAATTATAATGTTTAAATATATGTTATAAATAATAAACATGAATTCTTATTCAATATCTCAAATATCTCAATTTTCGGGCATCAAACCACACACCATCCGGATGTGGGAACAGCGCTATAATGCCTTGAAACCAAATCGCTCAGAGGGAAACACAAGATATTACAACAATGCACAACTACGACGATTACTGAATATAGTAAGTCTCAAAAATTCCGGCTATAAACTCTCGGAACTAGGTGCAATGCCAGATAAAAAACTGAACGAACTGGTTTTAAAAGAACAGGAAAAAACGATATCCGATGAAACCGATGAATATTTTGTTTTGCAACTTATAGCAGCCGGAATAAGCTATGATGAATTATATTTTGAAAAAGTATTTTCTCATTGTCTGCTGAGATACGGACTGAAAGGTGCCTATAGCAGAATCATATATCCTATGATGGTACGATTGGGACTAATGTGGACGAGCGACCGTTTACCACCGGTTCATGAACATTTTATCAGTAACCTAGTCAGGCAAAAACTGTTGACGGCCATCGATTCGTTACCCCCCGCTAAACCGGACGGGGATAAATGGCTCTTGTTCCTTCCCGAAAATGAATTTCACGAGTTGGGGCTACTGTTTGCCCATTATCTTATTCGCCGTTCCGGCCAACAGGCGATATATCTCGGAGCCAATGTCCCGGTGCAGTTACTCATAAACGCAGTATCAGAGACAGAATCCGATCACCTGCTTTTTTTTCTAGTGCACTTCGATTTGCCTGAAAATAGCCGCAAATACCTTGATCAGCTAAAAGACAGCTTTCCTGATAAAAAGATATACCTGTCGGGGAACCACAAATTAATTAGTCAACTGGAAACCGGAAAGAGTATGATATGGCTGAAATCAGTTGAACATCTCGAACAAATGCTGGCATCATAGTGGCAGTCTATTTTTTGAGTAAAATCAAATATGATTATGTTCAAGATATCCATTGTTTCTCTGGATTGACTGTGGTCCCATATCTGTAGGCCAACAATGATACAACGTTTAAGATTAATACTTGAAATTATGGAAGATCATACAGTCAGGGGAAATTATCTGAAACGTAGAGGAAAGTACATAGGATACTGTAATCGCGGCGGCGGTTTATCATCAGTTGAGAATCAACTGCTTCCCGACTCACCCTACAATTACAAAGAAGTATATTGGAAAAGAGACCTTGGAGCCTGCTATCGTACTTTTTTTATCTGGGGATTTCAAAAGCCCCCCCCTACATCATGAAAGTTGTTTTTTCAGAGAACCTTGGTTTCCTTTGATTTACTTTTTATCACTGAATATTTGAGCATAATTTCTGGTATCCTTCATAATTCCCCTCAGCATAAGCATCTTCCAACTTACGCCTTAGCTTCTTCGCTTTCCGCCTGGACCGGGTTTTTAAAGGAATTCACTTCCTCTTTGGTTTTCTTTATGCGCTATAGAACTGAAGATAGTACCAACCATCTTGCTTAAAAATACTAGCCATTTGCCTGCCCCTCCTATTTGCGTAGCAGTGAATGCAGACTCTGAGTGCAGATTGCGAAAAGAGTTAAATAAAATAGGCTCCAGACCTGCGTTTAAGCGGCCTGAAGCCATTTTCAAAGTCGGGACGACTGGATTTGAACCAGCGACCCCTCGACCCCCAGTCGAGTGCTCTACCTGGCTGAGCCACGTCCCGAAATTACGATTCAAAAGATAGCGCCAATTCCTGCAAAACTCAACCTATTTTCCAGACGATTGACACAATTCAATTAACACTCCACAATTATCTTTTGGGTGAACAAAGGCCACAATTTTATCATCCGCGCCGTGTCGGGGCTCCTCCGATAAAAGTGTAAACCCCTCCTCTTCCAGTCGTTTCATTTCAGCATGAATATCATCTACCTCAAAGGCAACATGATGCATTCCCTCTCCCCGTTTGGAAACAAACTTATCAATCACAGACTCCGGTGCAATAGCACCCAGCAGTTCAATTTTTGACTCACCTGTCCGGAAAAAGGCGGTCTCTACTTTCTGCTGTTCCACTGTTTCCCGCTTATAGCAGGGGCTTTCCAACAGCTTTTCATAAGTATTGATGGCCTTCTCCAAATCTGCAACCGCTATGCCAATATGGTCGAGATGCTTCATTTTCTTTGGAGTAAAATGGCCACACTACATTAACAAAAACACTGCGTGTCCATTGATATTATGTTATTTTAGTTACTTAGGCTGATGTATTTCAGTGCATTTACGCCATCCAGCTCAATAATGGGCTTTAATTCCTCTTCATTGAGTTCCTTATCCACTGATACGGCGGTAATAGCATTTGAGCCCTTACCAGTACGTCCCAGACTTAGCGCGCCAATATTGATGCCCTGTTTGGCCATTGCTCCGCTCACGCCGGCAAGCATCCCGGGCTTATCAACATTCTGATACATTACGATATCTCCCTCCATGCGAAGCTCAATACCATAACCGTCAATCTCAACAATCCGATAGTCATCCTCTCCGAATACGGTTGCCGAAATCGTCTGATAGTCAGCATCCTCACCAAAGGTTATCGTAATCAAATCATTAAAGGTCTTTGTTTCACTAACTTTGGTTTCCCGTATTTTCAATCCGCGGTCATCCGCATAGTGCCGTGCATTAATGAGATTTACGGACTCACTGACATGATGGGAAAGCATCCCTTTCAAGATGGAATCCGTAAGTACATCTGAATATTGCGCACAGGCTCCACTGTATTCAAAAGAGAAGGTGTTTGCATTTTCAGGAGCCAGCTGTATAGCAGCGCTACCCAATATTTCTGCCAGTTTCAGGTACGGCTGAACTTCTTTATTGGTTATAAGTGAAATGGATTTTCCATTTAAGCTGCCCTTGAAATTTTTCTGTTCCAGTGCATCAGACATCTGGTAGGCAATCTGCTCGGCCACTTTTTCCTGTGCTTCTTCGGTGGATGCTCCCAGGTGAGGCGTAGAAATTATATGTGGATGTTTCAGCTGCTTATACAGTGCCTCGTGAGGGGGCTCCTGGGAATAAACGTCAAGAGCAATACCGGCCACATATCCATCGTCAATCAGCTGAGTGAGGTCATCTTCCTTGTAAATACCGCCCCGGGCACAGTTCACCAAATATATGCCTTTCTTAAGCTTATCGGCATTCTCAAGAGAAATTAATCCTCTGGTTTTCTCTGTGAGCGGGGTGTGTACCGTAAGAAAATCTGCAGTTCCTAACAGCTCATCCAGTTCTAAAAGCTCAACATTAAGACTCTCAGCTTTTTCCACGGAAGCATAAGGATCATAAGCCTTTATCGTCATACCGAACTCTCGCATGCGCTGGGCTACTTCCGCGCCAATCTTGCCGAGACCTATAATACCGAGGGTTTTGCTGTGGACTTCCGTACCCATATATTTTTTACGATCCCAGCCACCGTTCTTTACTTTATCTACAGACTGCGGAATATTCCGTGCCAATGCTAGTATCATTCCACAGGTATGTTCTGCGGTAGAGACAGTATTTCCGTCGGGAGTATTCATAACCAGAATTCCCTCGGCCGTTGCAGCTTCGATATCAATATTATCGACCCCTACTCCTGCCCTTCCTACTACTTTTAAATTTTCGGCAGATTTCAAGAGATCTGCACTTACCGTAGTCGAACTCCGGACTACAATACCATCGTATTTTTTAATTTCCTGGTGTAACTCATCGCCACTTAGATTGTGGTTACGAGTAACTTCAATACCGCGTTCTTCAAAAACTTTTTCAGCTAACGGATCAACATTATCTAAAATAAGGATGCTAAATGACATGGAGTCTTATGTTATATATAGTGTTAGGTTTATTGAGTAAATTCTGATATTAGCTCTTTGACCTCGTCAATTCCGACATCGTCTTTAACAGAGCTGATAATTATAGGTACTTCAATATTCATTTCGTCTAAAATTCGCTTAACGCGTGCCTTAGACTGTTGGCACTTATTATGTGAAATCTTATCTCCTTTGGTCAATACCACTATAAATGGTAGCCGATTCGCCCCTAGCCAGTAGAAAAAATCTTCATCAAGCTTTGAGGGTTCATGGCGGATATCCACCAAATGGATAACCAGCCTCAACGTGGGACGTTCCAGCAGATAATCCCGGATATCCCGCCCCCATCGCTCTCGTTCTTTTTTGGAAACTTTGGCGTATCCAAAGCCGGGTAAATCAACCAAATACGTTTTGTCATCCACCAGGTAGTAGTTCATCTCCTGGGTCTTGCCCGGCGTGTTACTGGTTCGAGCCAATCCTTTATGGTTTACCATCGCATTGATAAGCGATGACTTTCCCACATTCGAACGTCCGGCAAGGCATACTTCCGGATAATAAGCTTCGGGACATACATCCAGTGACGGGGCTCCGGTAACAAAATGAGCTTTTTTAAACTGCATCAAACAATTTCATTTTCTTCTTTTTCAACGCCAAAATTAACAGGTACTGGATAATTTTCCGTAAAGCAGGCTGTACAATATCCTTGACCTGACAAATTCGCTTCCTTCACAGCATTTACCAACCCATCAGGGGAAAGGTATCTCAAGCTATCCACTCCAATCTCTTTAGCCATAGCCTCAATATCGCGATCAAATCTATTGGCCATTAACTCTTCGGGACTCGGAAAATCCATCCCGTAATAACAGGGACTGATAATTGGGGGGGAGCTCACCAGAAAATGTATTTCGGCCGGATCCGCCTGTCGAATCATATTTACCAAATAGCGCGAAGTCGTCCCCCGCACTATGGAATCGTCAACAATAATCACCGAACGGCCTTCAATCACCCCTTTTACCGTATTGAATTTTGTGCGCACTTTCTGTTCGCGTGATTTCTGTCCCGGAGAAATGAAAGTACGTCCTACATAATGATTCCGTATCAGTCCTATTTCAAACTTGCACTCATGGCCAAACTTCTGATTTTCATGCACATAGCCCAGGGCGGCAGTATTACTGGAGTCGGGCACCGAAATAACAATCGGCTTTTTATCCTGCGGGGCATTTCGAATAACTTCATTTATAGGATGCTCCTTCGCTAGGTATTTCCCCAGATTTCTTCGAACTTTATCTACATTTTCACCAAATATCTTACTATCGGGACGGGAAAAATATACATACTCAAAAATACACTGGCTAGTTTCGGTGCCGTATTCCGGATCCAGATGATAGGATTCAGGCTCTGAATCGGATCCGCCATTCTGATCGATCACCAATACTTCTCCGGGTTCAATATCCCGAATATATTCGGCATCAATAATATCAAAAGCACAGGTTTCACTGGAAACACAATAACTACCGTCTACTTTTCCGAGCGCCAAGGGACGAAATCCATTGGGATCACGAACAGCAATCAACTTATCATCGGTAAGCATCATCAGGCTGTAAGCTCCCTCAATTTGGTCAAGTGCGTCAAGTACCTGCTCTATTTGTGTTTCCTTTGGGCTATGTGAAATTAAATGCAAGATAAGCTCTGTATCAGAAGTACTTTGGAACAGCACGCCTTCCTGCCTAAAACGATCACGCAGCTGTTTGGCATTCGCTAAATTTCCATTATGCCCAATAGCGATATTACCTTCGTGATAATGTACGCGAAAAGGTTGGATATTCGCGGGATTTTTAGCAGCACCGGTTGTAGAATATCGGTTGTGACCAATAGCGGCCTGCCCTTGTAATTCTCTCTTAAAAATATTTTGGTCGTCAAAGACATTGAGAACCAGTCCAAAGTCTCGATGTGCTGGCATTATCCAGCGTTCCTTATCCTCATCGAAATAAGAGGTTACGATGCCTGCTGATTCTTGTCCTCTATGCTGCAGCGCGTGCAATCCATAGTAGGTGAGAAGAGCTGCATCCGGATGGTTTTGAATTCCAAAGATGCCGCAATAATCTCGTGGTTTGTCAATCATTGAAGGTATCCGATAGTAAATAATTTTCGGTGATCACAAAGTTAATAAATTCAATTACTAATTAGTAACAAAATTAACAACTGATTCTGAGTGAGAGAACTATGAATCAGAACCTCTATTTAGAGATCTTAGTTATAATAATCTTGCAAGGTAACTGAAGATTTTTTCCTCTATACCATGAAGTTAAGTATCTTTAACAAAAGCATGAAACTACAGAAGTAACTATGGATCAACAAGAACAGGAACAGTTAGAGACGATTATTCACGAAAAAATTGAAGAAACTAAAGGGGAAATTGAGCATCTAAAAGAGTTGACAAAGCCAATTGCTCCGGATAATGCCATTGGTCGCCTTTCACGAATGGATGCCATTAATAATAAGACGATCAACGATGCTGCTTTGAGGAAACAAAAGAAACGGTTAAAAAAACTGGAGCGGGCACTTGATAAGCTCAAAGAAGGGAAGCACGGAAACTGCCGAAAATGTGGAGACCCCATTCCGTTTGGTCGCCTTAAGTTTATGCCTTGGACTACGAAATGTGTGAAATGTGCCTAAAAAATTCCTGTCAGCCGATTTTCGTTGAAGGATGTGCAATATACGACTTTTCAGAGCGTCACTGTTAACAGTTTACACCCATCATAGGCTAAGATTGCCTATTTTCAATACCAATCGAGGTGTAGCCTGTTTAATACAGATTAATCGATTCGTTCTATTAAAACATAAGTGTGATACATATCCCAAATAACAAAGCCCTTGTAGAAAACTACAAGGGCTTTGAGTTGAGAGCGGGAGACCGGATTTGAACCGGCGACCTTCTCGTTGGCAACGAGATGCTCTACCGCTGAGCTACTCCCGCTTTTCAGAGAATCCAAATATAAGGCTATTCTTTATTACATTTCAACTTAAATTGACATTTTTTCACAAACTTTCCGAACAATATTATATCCTTTTTGCAAGGTAATGCCAGAGGAAATTACAGTAGAATAGTTTCATTCCGTTTGGGTCCTTTGGAAAGGATAGTCAATTCGACGTCCAGATATTCGGAAATAAAGTCAAGATATTCACGAGCTTCTACAGGAAGCTCCTCAATACTGTCATACTGATCGAGAGATTCCTCCCATCCCTTCATCGACTTATATACCGGCTTCAGTGATTTTATATCGGGTAGGTCCGTTGGGAATACTTCTGTTTCCTTCCCATCAATCTGATAGGCTGTGCAAACTTTGATCTCTTCAAAATCATCCAGAATATCGAGCTTGGTAACCGCCAGTTCGTTAATTCCATTAACGCGCACCGCATACCTGAGGGCTACTAAATCAATCCATCCACAGCGTCGGGGACGTCCGGTAGTAGCCCCAAATTCCTGTCCTGCTTCACGAATATTTTCACCAACTTCTCCATCCAGCTCGGTTGGAAAAGGTCCATTCCCGACTCGAGTACAATATGCTTTTGTTATCCCCATAACTTTATTGATGGCAGTTGGGGGAAGTCCGGTACCTGTACACGCCCCGCCGGCCGTCGGACAAGAGGAAGTAACAAAGGGATAGGTTCCGTGATCAACATCCAGAAGGCTGCCCTGGGCTCCTTCCAATAGAATGGTATCATTATTTAGGACGGCATCATGTAGTAGGTTAGCAGTATTTGTAATATAGGGACAGAGCTTTTCTGCTGCCACCAATAACTCATCAACGATGGGATCTGCTTCTATCGGATCTTTTTTATATACATGCTGTAGGGCTTCATTTATGTCCGTAATATTAGCTCTGACCTTTTTTTTGAGCTCTTCGGGATGGAATAGATCGCTCATGCGAATACCTACACGAGAAACCTTGCTGACATAAGCAGGGCCGATTCCCCTTCCGGTTGTTCCGATGGCATCATCCCCACGATGCTCTTCTTTAACCTGGTCCAGCAACTGATGATATGGTAAAATAACGTGGGCTGAACTACTGATTTTAAGCCGATCTTTCAGGCTCTCTCCCAAAGCTTCAACTTCCTCTATTTCTTCAAGTAATGCATGAGGATCGATGACGACTCCATTTCCTATCACACAGATGGCATCGCCATTGAATATGCCAGAGGGGATCAGATGTAGTACAATTTTTTTGTCATCAAATTTCAGGGTATGCCCTGCATTGGCGCCTCCCTGATATCGAACTACATAATCAGATTTTCTACTTAAAATATCTACAATTTTACCTTTTCCTTCATCGCCCCACTGGGCTCCTACAACAACACGTATAGACATAGATAGTTATAAATCAGACATAAAAAAAGGGGTGCTATGCCCCCCTTTTCTATTTAAAATTTAAATTCAAATTATTCTTCGTCATTAGAATATGACTCCACTGCTTCATCCAGCGACTTGTAGTTATCAAATACCGTTATAAGTTTTGTAACCACCAAGAGGCTTTCAATTTTATCGCTGGCATTGGCAATGCGCAAATCACCACCGGCCTTACGCATCGTTGTCAATCCACCGATAAGCATACCCAAGCCGGATGAATTCATGAACTTAACCCTTCCAAGGTCAGCTACCACATTCGTTTTATCATCTTCGATAAGTTCATGGAGCTTTTCATTCAGCTTAACAGCGTCAGGTCCGCCCATCACGTTTCCCTTAAATTCGATAACTACACAATTATACCGCTCCGATACTTTGAAATTCATATCTGATCTCCTGCAACTATATATTTAAAATTAATTTTGTAGACAACAAGTTAGTTAGATTTATTTACCCTAATTAATAAATAAATACTACGTTTGGAATGCTAATTTTGTTACAGCCTCCAAGTATCCATAACCTATTGAAAGCAGATTTTTTTTCCTAACGATTTTATGAATTTTGTTGTCTTTTATTTAGCTCAATAACCATGGAACTGGCTACAAACAGGGAACTATAGGTACCAATAACAACCCCAAGCATTAGCGCAAAGGAGAATCCTCTAAGTACCTCACCACCAAATAAAAAGAGAACTGTCACTACAAAAAAGGTAGTAACAGAGGTTATTACAGTTCGACTAAGCGTATCATTGAGACTTTTATTAATCATCTCATCATAATCCATAGTCTTATAGAGTAAGCTATTCTCCCTAATACGATCAAAAACTACCACTGTATCATTTAACGAATATCCCACAATTGTCAGAAAAGCCGCTATAAGGGCTTGATCTATCTGCAAACTAAAGGGAACGAGATCTGCTAAAAGGGTAAAAACCCCTAATACAATAAGAACATCGTGAAATAATGCTGCAACCGCTCCTGCCGAATAGGTCCAGTCTTTAAACCGAATGAGGATATAGATAAAAATGACAATTAAGGCAAAAATAATTGCGTTAATGGCTCCTCTTTTTAAATCCTCAGCAAAACGGGGACCTACAATATCTGTTTTTATAACTTGGTTTGGATTATTGGGATAAAACTGATCCATCGTTCCTGTAATGGCATTCTGTACGACGCTAATATCATCTGGGTTATCGGTGCGTATCAGGATTTCCTCGGGAGACCCATATAACTTAACCTCCGGAACTCCCCCCAGAGGTTCTGTCAATTCGCTGCGTATTTCCTGTACCTCTACAGGCTCTTCAAATTGGAGCACAAATGTTTTACCTCCCTTAAAATCGATACCATATTGCAGTCCTTTGGTTAAAATGCCAATGAGTGCAGCCGCTAATAGTATGCCTGAAACGACATGACCAATTTTATGGGCTTTTAGAAAATTAAAGTCGGGTGTTTCGAACCATCTCATGGTATTAAATCCTTTATTTTATGTTTTAATATCTTTTCTATCTGTTAACCAAAGCTCACTTCGGTAGACTTTTCTTGTGTCAAATAATCCACCACTACGCGGGTGATAACAATAGCACTAAACAGTGATGCTACAATTCCGGCCATCAACGTTACGGCAAAACCTTTGATCGGTCCTACTCCAAAGCTGTACAAAATAATTCCTACAAAGAAGGTGGTTACATTCGCATCTACAATCGCGCTCATAGCATTGGCATAACCTCCGTCAATAGCGGCCCTGAGTGTCTTACCCGTCCGCTGTTCTTCTCGAATTCGATCAAAGATCAGTACGTTTGCATCCACAGCCATACCGATTGTTAATACAATACCCGCTATACCAGGCAATGTCAGGGTAGCGTTAAAGGCCGCAAGTATTCCCAGTATAAAAATGATATTCAAAAGAAGAGCCAAGTCAGCTATAGCACCCCCCGCATGGTAATAAACAATCATAAATACGGCTACAATAATCAGCCCGATCAGTGTGGAATAAAATCCGGCCTGGATGGAAGCTTCTCCTAAAGTTGCACCGACGGTACGCTCTTCAATAATATCAAGGGAAGCTGGCAGAGCACCTGAAAGCAAGATATTAACAAGATCCTCTGCTTCCTGTGTGTTTTCCAATCCTGATATAGAAGAACGTCCATTGGCAATTTTCGATTCGACGTTAGGATAAGAATAGACATAACCATCCAGTACAATGGCAATAGGCTTACCAATATTGGCGCCGGTTATTCGTGACCAGCGGCGGGCTCCTTCCGAGTCCATATTCATGGATACACGCGGCTGATTGGTTGCCTCGTCAAAATTGACGCTGGCTTCTTCAATAACCTCACCCGTCATCTCAGCTTCGGGACGAACGCCGATTAGTTCAAAAAGCTCTTGCCCCTGTGGAGTCTCAGAAAAAGGACTTGCTCCCCACATCAGCTGAACATCTCGTGGCATCAGATCCTGTACTTCTGGGCGTTGAAGAAGTTCATTAACTTGGGAAGTATCTCTGCCTGCCGCGTAACCAAAGGCATACGCATTTCGGGTTTGCGTAGATAATACTTCAGACAGAGGGTTCTGACCATTTCCCTGCTGGACCGTATCTGTTGTATCAGATGCCAGTTCGCTGTAATGATTCAAAACCCGCTCACGAGCGTTATTTAGTTGTTCGGGCGTAGCTGTTAAACGAAATTCCAACCGGGCTGTTCCTCTTAACAGGTCTCGAATTCGCTCTTTATTAGCTACTCCGGGCAGCTCAACTACCACCCGATTATTACCCTGTACAAAAATGGCAGGCTCCGTAACTCCGTAGCGATCCACCCGTGTTCTGATAATTTCCATCGCTCGTTCAACAGCCGAATCACGCTGATTTTTCAGATATTCTTCAATTTCCTCATTACTGGATCTCCGGGTTATATCCTGGGAATCCGACCGATAATAGCGACTGAGGCGGGCATCCGGGTATTCCGCTTCAAATACTTCCACCAGTTCTTCAATAAAATCGGTATTGTTTTCCAGTGCCCTCTGATCTGCCGTATTAATAACTTCTTCCAACTCCTCATCGGCATAATCGCCAGCCAATTCCAGAATGAGCTGTGGAGTACCGACCTCCAAAGTTACGTGCATTCCACCCTGCAAATCGAGACCAAGTGAGAGGGATTCTTCACGCAAACTTTGCAGGCGCTGCGTATTTTCCTCAACATATTCTGTACGTTCCGCTTCAGGCAGGTCTTCTATATAATTTTGTTCGAGCGTATTAGCTATTGTCGGCCATAAATAATAAACCGACATCGCCAGAAAGGCTACTATAAATCCAATTTTGGTTCCATTACCCTTCATAATAAATCACTTTAAAATGGTTAGAATTGCGTTTCTTAATAAATAAAACCGTAGGTGCTTCTGTAAATGAGAAGAGAAAAGAATTAAGGAGCACCTATGGCCATTCCACCGCTCATGGGCTCAATAGATACGTTATTAACTCTTTTATTATTAGCTACAGAAATTGGTTTTATTCCAAATTCTGGCGTTTCATATTGTATATTTCCAGATAACCCAAAAGCTCCCCCCTTATCCACATTTGGAAATATAAGGGATTTCACAGCATGCGGGACCGGCATATTGGCCATTGCGTTACCGGTCTGAAATTGGTTCCATTCAATTAACAAAAGCTGGTGAAGCTCTCGCGATGTGTCTTCATTCGTGAATGGAAAGTCAACACCATCATTATTTGACACAAGCTCCGAAGCTTTTTCCAAAAAGTCTTCGAAGTGTTCTCCAGATCTTTTCAGATCTTCTAGTTCTTCCTGAAAGTCCTTAGTCTCAGCTGATTCTGCCATCATGCTCAACCATTGAGCAAAGGCATAGGAATTATGACTGGCTTGAACGGGCTGAATCCAGTAAAGGCTTAACCCTGAACAAACAAGCAGGGCCATCAGCAATCGGGTTATATATGAACGAAGTCGTTTCATCAGTGGCTGAAAATAGTCAGAAAGGAGCAGCGGGACAAATGGTTTTTATTCTCTTTCATTCATTCTAAATGCTATCTCCTCACTATACAATTGGATTGTGAGTATATAGTTTACCTGAAAAATAGTATTTGCTAATCATTTTATTAGTGTCTTAAGCAGTTATAGCCTGCTTATTTTCACGCTCAAACTCTTCCTCAAGATAAGTACCGGTAGCACTGCTTCCTATATTTGCCACCTCT
>JBEPXF010000059.1:0-12643 GCA_041642075.1 Fodinibius sp. | reverse complement strand
TTGGATCCAAGCGCTGCGACTGTGGTGAGCAACTTCACCAGGCCCTGCTTAAAGTAGAAAAAGAGGGCAAAGGAGTAGTCCTCTATATGAACCAGGAAGGCCGGGGTATCGGACTGGTTAATAAACTCAAGGCCTATAAGCTACAGGAACAAGGCATGGATACGGTAGAAGCTAACGAGGCTTTGGGCTTTGAACCCGATCATAGAGATTACGGAGTAGGCGCACAGATTCTGCGTTCTTTAAATATCTGTAAAATGCGGCTCATGACTAACAATCCTGTAAAACGGGTAGGGCTCAAAAGCTTTGGACTGGAAATGACCGAGCGTGTACCTATAGAAGTGGGCGCCTATCCTGAAAATGTTCGCTATCTTAAAACGAAACGAGATAAGATGGGACATAAACTCAAACTGGATGAACTGGATCCGCATAGCCCCAAATTCCTTGACAGTATTGTCCAGGAAGACTAATGGGAGTTGCATATTCAAGGTTAAATGTTAAAGGTTTACACAACATGCAATATTCAACTTTCCAACCTTAAACCATAAGCTCAGTTTATCTTCCGTAATCATCCTGAAGGCGGACGATATCCTCTTCAGCTGAAGGATTATCCGGGTCTGTATGCTGCCATATTTCAGCCAGTACCGCCCAATTATCCAGTCCCACCAGGCGATGACGCTCTTCCTGTTCAAGGATAACAACTTCACCTGATGAATACCTTTCAAGATCCCCTTGTTCATCTGTATTACTCCTAACAACACCTACGGGGCCATCCACAACTTTCCATATTTCCGCCCGCCTATGATGGTATTGCCAGGACAGCCGCTTTTCAGGAGCCACAATTAATATTTTGGGACTTAGCTTGCCGGATATATTTAATTCATCAGAGGAATAATCTGCAAAATATACATTTACGAAATCTTCGGTCTGTTTCTCATCTATAACAAAAAATCCACCCCAGGGCCGATCTTCATCCTGATCCACAACCCTAAAACCCCGTTCTGAAAGACGATCGTGAACTCTATTAAATACTTGCTTTTTCTTTTCCTTTAGTTCGGTATCCGTATCCATAAATGGGCTTATTTTGCTCTTTTTTTCCAGTCTTAATTGATCCGTAAATAAAAGGAATATATATGTAATATATAAGGAGAAAATCGGTTCATCAGGTTACCAAAAAATCCATATGCCTGCTTCTCATATCTCTTCTCAACAAGAGGCGTATCCAAAAACGAGGCGGGGTGGGTCATGTATAACCTGTTGATTAATCTTTTATATATCTCCATAGGATCGGGGCCTTCTGTTGACTAGCCCAAGTAAAAAACAATACATTTAAATAATAGATATATGCTGATTCCCCGTTTCCTCTCGTATCAGATCCTGTACCGAGCTTGAGATAACAGGTGTTGTCTAAAGTTTGGCTAAAACTGTATAAACTAAGCTTCCCAGTGAGAACATCATTACAATAATTCTCGTATTTATTTAGTTTATTACTTATAGAAGAACCACTATAAAAAGGGAGTCATTATGAAATTACAAAGAAGCATCCTAACATTTTTTATTACCTCTGTACTATGCCTCTCCATCAGCATAGAAAATAGTAATGCACAACAGGCTCATAATGTAATTCTGGCGGGTTATAATCACTCTCCATCTGTCCCTACCTCAGGTTCAGGGATGGCAACGGTTAGCTTTGAGAATGATACCTTAAGAGTAAAAGGTGATTTTAAAAATTTAGTAGGCGCCTTTAGAGGCGCCTATATTATGATCGGAAAAAAAGGGGAGGCTGGAAATATGCTTTTTCGCCTCAAAGCTGAAGTAAATGAAGAGCGGACCGGTGGCGTAATAAAGCCAAAGGATAATGCTTTCACCCTCAATGACGCACAAAAGCCACTACTCAAAGACGGCGAGCTTTTCATCAATATAACCAGTTATGAACACACCAGTGGCGAGCTTCGGGGACAGATTCCAGGAATGGATATTGAATAGTTCTACATAGTCCTTCCTAGGCCTGCCAAATATGAATATCTGATTTCCGCTCTATCCCATTCATTTCATGGCGGCTATCGATAATACAGTCACTCCATTCGGCAAGCTGACGATAGTCAATATCCGAATGATTAGTAGAAATAATGACAGCATCGTACTCACTAATTGTCTCCTCATTCCAGTTTATGCTTTTTGTACCGGTCCAATAATCATGCTCGCGAGTAGGTTTTACTTCCGGAATATGAGGATCGTAATAGGAAACGTCAGCACCATATTTATTCACCAGATCCATAATCTTAAAGGTAGGTGACTCACGCATATCATCTACATCAGGCTTATAAGCCAGACCAATAATAAGTACCTTGCTGCCATTCATAGGTTTTTTGTGGGCATTTAGTGCTTTCAGGGTCTGGTCAACCACATATTGTGGCATGGAGGTATTAATTTCTCCAGCCAGTTCTATAAAGCGGGTATTCTGTTCGAATTCCCGCGCTTTCCAGGTCAAATAAAAGGGATCAATAGGAATACAATGTCCACCCAAACCGGGGCCCGGTACAAATTTCATAAAGCCAAAAGGCTTGGTATCGGCCGCATCCAAAACCTCATGAACATCAATTCCCATTTGTTGAAACACCACTTTAAGCTCGTTAACTAAAGCAATATTGACAGCCCGAAATACATTTTCAGTTATTTTAACGGCTTCAGCCGTCTTGGTATTTGAAACAGGAACGGTCTGTACAATTGAGGTATCGTAAAGGGCGCAAGCTAATTTAATAGCATCCTCTCCATGTCCCCCCACCACCTTTGGAATTTTTGAAGTATTGAAGCTAACATTCCCGGGATCTTCCCGCTCAGGGCTGTATGCTACATAAAAATCCTCTCCTGAAGTAAGGCCTGATTTAGACTCCAGTATCGGAATAATCAGTTCCTCAGTGGTACCAGGATAGGTGGTAGACTCCAGAATAACCAGTTGCCCTTTTCGAAGATTTTCGCCGACAGTAAAGCAGGTCCGCTCAACGTATTGCATATCGGGCTCACGATGCTCATCCAACGGCGTGGGCACGCACATCATCAGGGCATCTGCTTCTGACAGGCGCTTAAAATCAGTTGTTGCGTCAACACGATCACTTTTTGCCAGTTTCTGCATCATTTCTTTTCCCAGATGCTTGATATATGGACGTCCTTCATTTATACAGCTAATTTTTTCCTTATCTATATCGAAACCGATAACCGGCATATCGTTTTCATGGAAGGTCCACATCAGGGGTAATCCAACATATCCAAGCCCTATAATACCTACAGTAAATTCTTTATTGTCAACTTTAGCCAGTAGCTCTTGAAGCATGATCTTATATTTATTGATAAATTCGTAATTTATTTCATGGAGTCAAATAATAAAAGGGATGAATATACACATATTAATAATAGATATATACCCTTTTTATCTTACTTGTTTTGGCTGCTCGAGTTCCATCGATTCAGGATGAGCTCTTGGCAAACTGAAGACAAACGTCGTTCCCTCTCCTACTTCGCTTTCCACACTGATAGATCCACCCATTTTTGTAATAAATTCCTTACAAAGCCCAAGTCCAAGTCCACTACCCTGCTCATTATGAGTTCCTTCACGTGAATCGCTGTTAATGCTGAATATTTCATGCTGCTTGTCCCGGGGGATACCAATACCAGTATCCATAATCATGAATAATATTTTACTACCGGTTCTCTCTGCTTCGACCTCTATCTGATCTCCTTCCTCAGTAAACTTTACGGCATTTGAAATCAAATTTCTAAGAATAAGTTGCAGGATATTTTCATCTGCTTTTACTTTTAAATCTTCTCTCACATTGTTTATAAGCCTCACTCCCTTATGCTCAGCAGCCGGACGATGTTTACCTATTACCTTTTCCGTTATGTCACGGGCGGAAAGGATTTTTCGGTTAATTGTAAGTCCCGACATTTGATTCCGGGCCCACACCAGTAGATTATCCAACAGGTTGATATTCTGATCAAGGCGAATCTCCAGCTCAGTCACCATCTGACGGCGCTCCTCTTTGGTGAGCTTTTCATTCTTAAAAAGCTCAATCATCCCTTTGAGAGAAGAAAGCGGTGAACGTAAATCGTGAGAAGCAATAGCCAGCAGCTTATCCTTCACGTCATTTAACTCTTCCAGGTTTTTCCGTTCTTCCTGTAATACAGCATTCACTTGATCCCGCTCTTGCCTTCCCCGATACAACATGTAAAGCGAGATCAGAATAACAATGATAAATATTCCACCAACGATTAATCCTATATTTTGTGATTTTATACGCTCTTGCTGGGCTTCCTGCTTTTCCCTCAGCAGCCGATTAACCTCTTGTTCATTTATTAGCGAAAGCCGGGATTCAGTCTCGGCCAGCTGTTGTTCATATGTTTCCTCCTCCAGACTATCCTTAATCTGGGTATACTCTTCGTGATATTGTAATGCTGTACGTATATTATTTTGCTCTTTACTAATTTCATAAAGCGCTTTTAACGCTTCAGATATTAATGTCTTAGCACCTATCTGCCGCGCTACGACGAGGGCCTGATCATAATAATAGACCGCCTGTTTAGCATTGCCTCGCAATTCTGCTATATGGCCCAATCCTCCATAGTTATAGGCCAATCCCTGTCGAATATCATGTTCTTCGCAATAAGCAAGTGACTGGCGGTAGTACTCTTCTGCCCGGCCTAGTTCTCCCATGTCCTTATATGTCTGCCCGAAATTATAATATATTAGATAAGGTGGAGTAGAACGAATCTCTTCATGAATTTGCAGGGCTTGCTCGTATGATTTAATAGCCTGGTCAAACTCCTCCATCTGGTAGTAGGAGTTGGCTAAGTTGACTGTTGCTTCCATCTGCCCTGTGCGATCATCAAGCTCCGAAAATATCCGATTGGCCCGACGAAGTGTTTGTTCACCTTTTTCATAATTCCCATAATCGTTGTAAGCCACGCCCAGCTTGTTCAATCCTGCTGCTAAAAGTGAACTGTCCTGAACTTCTTCGGCTATTCTTATCGCTTTAAGATAATTGTTAAAAGCTGATCCAAAGTTCCCCATATTAGACTCTGCTGCTCCCATGCGCTGTAATATGTCTCCATATAAATTACGCTGCTTTGTAGTGTCTGTTTTTAAAAGAGCTTCCTGCTGATGTGATAAAGCCCGCGCAAACTGACCGGTTCTATTATATGCATTGCCCAGTAAACTCATGTATTGAGCGGCAAAATCACTTTCGCTATTGCTTTGTAATGCCGATTCCAGGATTTTTTTTACAGAATCCGGGCGATTCCGCTGTAAGTAAACCTTTGCAAGTTCCAGAACTTTTTCCCCAGCAATACTACTATCACCCGAAGCTTGTAGTTCTCCCGCCTCTCCCTTTGATTGCTCAATCTGTTCCTGTAGTTCTTCTTTGCTATTTTCTGAAGCAACTCTTTTTTCTTCGGAAGACGGCAAAGCGTTTATATTTTGAATACTTACCAGCACTACTATCCACAGTAATACAATGCTTGTCAACCGCATTTGATGATATATTAAATGTTTAAATACACCCTGAAAATTTATTTTTCGTCTGCGAATGTTCCAATTATTTACTTATAAGTCAATCCTATACCGGCAATATTAGCAAAACCTAATATTGAATCCTGGGATATATCACTAAAGAAAAGATCATCACAGATATAGGAAACTCTTTGAAAAGGAAGGAGTTATATTTCAAGAAATAAGAAAAGCTATGTTATAACAATAACATAAAAATACGTTGAGAATATTCAGAATCAGGCCGCATTTCAAAATACCTGAAGTCATAAGCTACTCACTTATTAGACTACTCAGTAATGATTACGGATAGCACCTCCATAATCTGCCATCACCCGGTTTAAGATCTAATGATTACTCCATTTATTTCTTCTCTATTTACCGACTTTCTCATGCCCCATAGGTAAGCCATCAATAACGTTAAGTGCGGGTGTAGGATCTCCCATAATATAGAAATGAATACCGGGCACGCCTCCTTCCAGCAATTCAGTACACTGCTGAATGCCCCACTCAATACCGATATTTCGTGCTTCAGTTGGGTTGGCCTGCACCTCATCGGAAAGCTCCTCTGGGATATTGAGATGAAAATATTTAGGCAAAAAGTTAAGATGCCGCTCTCTTGTCAATATTTTCAGTCCGGGCACAATAGGACATTCGATACCGGCATCGCGACACTTATCTACAAACCTGAAAAAGGCATCGTTATCAAAAAACATCTGAGTTACTATATAATCTCCACCCGTATCTACTTTATTCTTGAGCATCTGAATATCAAAGTCAAGATTCGGTGCCTCAAAATGCTTTTCGGGATAACCAGCTACCCCCACGCAAAAATCGGTTTCCTGAGCATTGGTGATATCGTCCAGATAATGCCCCTCATTCATATCTTTAATCTGCTCTACCAGATCAACCGCATACTTATTGGACGTCCCGTTCTTTAACCGCTGCACAGAGTTTTCGGCGGCATCTCCCCTGATGGCCAGCACATTATCAATGCCGAGATAATTAAGCTCAATCAGGGCATCTTCGGTTTCTTCTTTTGTAAATCCCTCGCATATCAGATGCGGTACAGGATCCACTCCATATTTATGTAAAATAGCAGCACAAAGTCCAATGGTGCCGGGACGTTTTCGTTTGATATGCCGCTTGATTGTTCCATCGCTCAGTTCCTCATAATGCGATTCGGCAGCATGATAAGTAACATCAATAAAGGGGGGATCATATTTCATCACCTGGTCAAGCAAGTCAAATACCTTTTTTACGGAACCTCCTCTTTTAGGAGGGATAATCTCAAAGGAAATCAGCGGCTCTTCTGCTCGACTATAATGTTCAACGACTTTCATTTAGTAGACTATTTATTGTATCTTTGGGTAAGCAAAAATTTTCAGCGGGTCATCGCTATATTGCGTATTTACGCATCAAAGGTAATCACTTGATGACTTAGTTGAAACTTTTTGTGCAAATACAAGCACCTAACAACCGATTACCGACCGAACGATATGACTTTTGACAAAATTCAGGATTTACTGAACGACCGTATTCTTATTTTGGATGGTGCAATGGGCACCATGATCCAGGAACACAGCCTTTCTGAAGAAGATTACCGGGGAGAACGGTTCAACGACTATACAAAGGCTGAACTTAAAGGGAACAATGACCTTTTGAGCCTTACCCAGCCGGATATTATTAAAGATATCCACCGCCAATTTCTTGCTGCTGGTTCCGATATTATAGAAACCAACACCTTTAACAGCACCTCTATTTCGCAGGCCGACTACCACATGCAGGATCTGGCCTATGAGCTAAATGTGGCCGCCGCCGAGAATGCACGCGAAGCAGCAGACGAGTATACGAAGAAGAATCCCGACAAACCTCGCCTTGTTGCCGGTGCTATTGGTCCTACCAACAAAACGCTTTCCCTTTCGCCGGATGTTGAAGATCCAGGTTACCGGGATATCACGTTCGATCAGCTGAAAGAATCTTACACCGAACAAATTAAAGGCCTGGTGGACGGCGGGGTCGATATTCTGCTGGTGGAAACCATTTTTGATACACTGAACGCGAAAGCGGCCATTTACGCCATCCACAAATACGGGGAAAAAACCGGTAATGAAATGCCGGTAATGATTTCTGGTACTATTGTAGATCAAAGCGGACGCACGCTCTCCGGACAGACGACTGAGGCGTTCTGGATTTCAGTTTCGCACACCAAAAACTTGGTAAGTGTAGGCCTCAACTGTTCGCTGGGGTCCAAACAGATGCGTCCCTATATCGAAGAACTGGCCAATATTGCCGACTGCTATACCAGCCTTTATCCCAATGCCGGCCTCCCAGATGAAATGGGAGAATATAATGAGTCGCCGGAATTTATGGCGGATCAGATGCGCGACTACGCCGAATCCAACTTTGTAAACCTGGTGGGCGGCTGTTGCGGCACTACGCCCGAACATATTGAAGCCATGGCTGAAGCTGCCAAAGAATGTGAGCCTCGCCGGATACCAGACCAAAAGCCGTACCTGCGTCTCAGCGGGCTCGAGCCCCTGGTGGTACGTCCCGATACCAATTTCGTGAACATTGGCGAGCGTACAAACGTGATGGGATCGCGCAAGTTCAAGCGGCTCATTAAAAACGAAGAGCATGAAGAAGCGCTCTCGGTTGCACGACAACAGGTCGAGAATGGTGCCCAAATTATTGATATCAACATGGATGAGGGCATGCTCGAATCTGAAGAAGTGATGGTTGATTTCCTCCAGTTGGTAGCTACTGAGCCTGATATCTCGCGCGTCCCCATTATGATCGACTCATCCAAATGGTCGGTGCTTAAAGCGGGACTCAAAACGGCACAGGGCAAGTGTGTCGTGAACTCTATCAGCCTGAAAGAGGGCGAGGAAGAATTTAAGGAGCACGCCCGGGAGATCCTCAACTTTGGGGCCGCTGTAGTCGTCATGGGCTTTGACGAAAAAGGGCAGGCCGACAGCTATGAACGACGCATTGAAATTGCCGAGCGGGCCTATCGTATCCTCACTGAAGAAGTTGGATTTGCTCCACAGGATATCATTTTTGATCCTAATATTTTGACCGTCGCCACCGGCATTGAAGAGCATAATAATTATGCTGTAGATTTCATCCGCGCTACCGAATGGATTAAGGAAAATCTGCCGCTGGCCAAAGTGAGCGGCGGGCTCAGTAATATCTCTTTTTCTTTCCGAGGTAATAATAAGGTCCGCGAAGCGATGCACTCGGCATTTCTGTATCACGCAATACAGGCCGGACTTGATATGGCTATCGTCAATGCGGGTCAACTGGAAGTATATGAAGAGATCCCTGAAAGGTTGCGTGAACTTGTTGAGGATGTACTACTCAATCGCCGCGATGATGCCACACAGCGACTCGTGGATTATGCCGAGGAGATAAAGGATGATAAAACCGAAACCAAGGAAAAGACCCAGGAATGGCGAACCAAATCCGTGGAAAAACGTATCCAACATGCTTTGGTTAAAGGCATTGTGGAACATATCGTAGATGATGTGGAAGAAGCACGCCAAAAGTATGATCAACCTATCGAAGTGATTGAAGGTCCCATGATGTCCGGAATGGATATAGTAGGGGACCTCTTTGGATCGGGCAAAATGTTTTTACCGCAGGTAGTAAAAAGCGCCCGCGTAATGAAAAAGGGTGTAGCACATCTCATCCCCTATATCGAAAAAGAGAAGGAAAAAAATCAAAACAGTGAACCCAAAGCAAAAGTTCTGCTGGCTACCGTTAAAGGAGATGTACACGACATCGGAAAAAACATTGTAGCGGTAGTCCTGCGCTGTAACAATTTTGATGTGATCGATTTGGGAGTTATGGTCCCCTCGGATAAAATTCTTGAAGAGGCCCGCAAAAACAAGGTAGATATCATCGGGCTCAGCGGACTTATTACCCCTTCCCTGGATGAGATGGTACATGTGGCCAAAGAACTGAAACGGGAAAATTTTAAGCAGCCGCTCCTCATTGGCGGGGCTACGACTTCACGTACTCATACGGCCGTAAAGATTGAACCAAATTACAATCAGCCGGTTATTCATGTGCTCGATGCTTCCCGCTCTGTATCGGTTACCGGGAATCTGGTTTCAAAGACACTGCGCGAAGAGTTCGTTAAAAAGACAAAGAATGAATATATCAAATTACGCGAACGTCATGAGGGACGGTCTAGTCGAAAAACCTATCTGCCGATTGAGGATGCCCGTGAGAATGCCACTTCCATCGACTGGGAATCCACAGAGATCACCAAGCCTAATGAGCTTGGTAAACGGGTATTTGACAATTATCCCCTCGAAGAGATCCGAAATTATATCGACTGGGGACCCTTTTTCATCGCCTGGCAAATGAAAGGAAAATTTCCTGATGTACTTGAGGACGAAAAGTATGGCGAGGAGGCCCAAAAGCTCTATGACGATGCCAACCAGCTTCTCGATAAGATTATAGATCAAAAGCTATTAAAAGCGCGGGCTGTATTGGGATTGTATCCGGCCAATGCCGTGGGAGATGATGTAGAGCTTTATACCGATAACAGTCGTAAAAAAGTGCTTACGACCTTTCACATGTTGCGTCAACAGGCCAAAAAACGGAGAGGCCAACCCAACAAAGCATTGTCCGATTTTGTAGCTCCCAAAGACACGGGCATTGCAGATTATATGGGAGGTTTTGCCGTAACGGCGGGTATTGGAGTTCCGGACCTTGTTCAACAGTTTGAAGACAATCATGATGATTATAATGCCATTCTGACTAAGGCCCTGGCTGATCGACTGGCAGAGGCTTTTACGGAACTTCTGCATGAAAAAGTCCGAAAACATATCTGGGGCTATGCACCAAATGAGAGCTATAGCAATGAATCGCTCATCCGGGAGCAGTATCAGGGCATTCGTCCCGCTGCCGGCTACCCGGCCCAGCCCGACCACACCGAAAAGCGTATCCTGTTTGACCTCCTCGATGCGGAAGAAAAGGCGGGCATTCACCTAACAGAACACTTTGCCATGCATCCGGCGGCATCAGTAAGTGGTTTATACTTTGCACATCCCGATTCTACCTATTTCAATGTCGGTAATTTGGGAAAAGATCAAATTGAGGATTATGCACAACGTAAAGATATGAGCGTACAAGAAGTGGAACGCTGGTTAGGCTCGAACCTGAATTATGAGCCATAAAAAGACATGCCAAGTTTTGGAAACTTGGCATGTCTTCCGGTCTTAATTTTCAAATTTAGTTAGCCGGTTGTAGTCGTTCTACCTTACTTTCATCCACAGCCTTCATAACCTCGCTCATATTACTCATATCCACCTTATTGGATTCCACATACTCAGCCGGCAAAACTACCACTCGAAATATCTGACTTTGCGTGTATTCACTACCAACCGTGCTTAAGTCGGTATCACCCGTTAAGAATAGCTGAACATCGGCCACGGTATGATCAAAAGCATATTGAAGCTCGCCATCATCAAAAAATACGGAAACAGGCAGGGGCTGCCACACGTCGTAACCGGTATCTCCGTCTACTTCCCAAAGCAGATATACGGCAACAATATCAGATTCATACACTTCTATATTTGAGGGAAAATCGAAATAACGGCTGTAATCATTTCCTTCATTAAAATTGGCTTCTACTTCAAAAGCCTGTCCCATCATACTTGTTCCCGGAGGTCCCTCAGGTCCCATTGGCCCCCTTTCACCCTGACAACCAACAAAGATAAAGACAGATAATATAGCGACTAAAGATTTCATAGGACCTCCGGTTTAAGTTAAAATATCAATTTTATAGTAGCACTAACGCCTGTACACAACTTAATATTTCTGAACAGCCGCGCATTCACATATTCATGCTATTTAACAGATCACCCTCTTTGGATAGATTTTTTACGAACATTCACAACGTTCATTAAACTTTATCCATAACAGTTATGAAACGCTTGGTACTGTTCATCTTCGGAGTGCTGCTCGTAATTCAGGCCTGTTCTCCCAAACCTGTTTATCGCCTTAAGGCGGAAGCCGATAAAGATCAAACATCGTATTATCAAGGCATGGAATATATCCATATGCAAAAAGACAGTGTGCAACTAACGGTAAGCTATTACGAACACACTTCCAACCTTTTTGCTTTGGAAGTTGAAGTCATCAATAATTCTGACCGCATTGTCCATGTAACTCCCGACTCGTTTAAATACGAATCCTATGCCCGTGAACGGCCGGGAAACCCCAGCAAGCTGCTTCCCGTTAATACGGCTAAAAATCCCGAGTAAAAAATTCTAAATTTCGATATGGAACTGTCGCGTCAGAAGGCCAGCCAACAAAGCGATGAATTTCTATTTTATACCCTGCAGGGATTAACGCTGCCAAGTGCAGTAACGGCCGATACCAAAGAAGAGCGAGAAGAAGCCGGTGATGATTTGGAAGAAAATGCGGTACATCAACAAATTGATCGTGAAGAATACCGTTACAACCGCTCCAACCTGCGACAAAGCCGCCAATTTTGGAAAGCTGAGGTTCTTCGCATTACCGATCTTTGGCCTAATGAAAGTATACGTGGACTCGTTTACTTTAAAACAGATCCCGAGGCCAAGTTGTATAATATCATAATGAATATCGAAGATCTTTATTTTAACACTTGGTTTTAACAGCAAAAATATCAGCCGCAACACAGTATTGATGAAGATTAAAAACTAGTTTACCTCTTGTGTAACCTCATCAAATATATCCTGTCGAAGAGGTCCTAAATCAAAGTAGTAGCCGTTTTCTTGGCGTCCTACATTCTGGCGATTGGTAAGTAGAATAATAGATAATGAATCCTGCGGGATAACAACAATATTTGTACCTGTAAATCCTGTGTGACCGAGGGTGCCTTCCGGGGATCCTAGAGCAGAGATCGTCTTCTTATCCATAGCCCAGCCGAGCGCATTGTCATACTGATCTTTGGTCAAAAAGGTGTCAATTACGGATGAGTTGATGAAGGTTCTTCCGTTCACTTTACCTCTTTCAAGCAGCAGGTCAACGAGCACCTGTAAATCATCTATAGTGGAAAAAAGTCCGGCATGACCCGCTACGCCATTGTTCGCATACCAGGAATTGCCG
>JBEPXF010000058.1:0-12677 GCA_041642075.1 Fodinibius sp. | reverse complement strand
CATAGAGCCTATACAAGGTGAGGGAGGCATTCATCAGATTGAAGAAACGTATTTGAAAGAAGTAAGAGCGCTATGTGATCAACACGATGCTCTGCTTATTCTGGATGAGATTCAGTGCGGGATTGGTCGTACTGGCAAGATGTTTGCCTACCAACACTACGATATTAAGCCCGATATCATAGCATCGGCCAAAGCTCTGGGCGGGGGATTCCCCATAGGAGCCGTTATTGCTCAGGAGAAAGTAGCTTCGGCCATCAGTCACGGTGAGCACGGCACAACATACGGGGGTAATCCACTTGCTTGTGCTGCTTCTCTTGCTACATTATCTACCATCATTGATAACAATTTAGCCGAACAAGCAGCCGAAAAAGGCGAATATTTTATGGACAAAGTCCGTACTGTTGCCAAAGACTGGGACGCGATTAGGGATGTGCGTGGCAAAGGCCTGATGATAGGTATTGATCTTAACTTTGAAGGCGGAAAAGTTGTAGAAGAAATGATGGAGCAAGGAGTGCTTTCCAACTGTGCCTCCGATACAGTAATGAGAATCGTGCCGCCCCTAATCATCACCAAGGATGAACTGGATAAAATATTTGATGTACTCGTTGAATCTATAAAGGAAGTAGAGGAAGAATATGCCAAAGCATAAAATAGGAATCGTCGGAGCTACCGGTTATACTGGTTCAGAGCTTTTTCGCTTGCTGACTAATCATCCTAAGGTACAGATTGACATTATAACCTCGGAAAGCAAAGCAGGGCAGAAGTTTTCGGAAGTAAATCCCCATTTAAACGGGCTGACTGATATGGTGCTGGAACCACTTGAAAAGCTTCAGGACTATGATCTTGATCTTGTTTTTCTGGCCCTGCCCCATGGGGTTTCTATGGATTTCATCAGAGATTGGGGATATGAGGATTTTCGGGTAATCGACCTTTCCGGGGACTTCCGCCTGCAGTCGGCGGAAATATATGAGCAGTGGTACGGTAAGAAACACTTGGACCCCGACTCTATTGATGACGCTGTTTTTGGACTTTCTGAATTGTTTCGGAACGAGATCCGCAATGCTCAATTGGTAGCCAATCCCGGATGCTATCCCACTTCGGCAATACTGGCTCTGGCTCCCCTGTTGAAAAACAGTTTTATCGATCCGAATAATATTATTATCGATTCGAAGTCGGGAGTGACCGGTGCCGGGGCAACGGCTAGTCCTAAAACCCATTTCCCCGATGTATTCGGAAATTTTTCGGCTTACGGGCTTCGGAATCATCGGCATACTCCCGAAATTCAGACATCGCTTGAAAGGTACAGCGGTGATAAAACAGAGATTCTCTTTACTCCTCATCTGCTACCAATTGACCGGGGAATTTTAACTACCACCTATTCCACACCCAAACGGCAGTTAGATGAAAAATTTATTGAGGATACTTTATTCAGCTTTTATGAAAAAGAGCATTTTGTACGAGTTGTTGATGATCCCCCGAATATTAAAAATGTTCGTGGATCCAATTACTGCGATATTTACGTTACTTATGATGAGCGAACAAACAAAATTGTCACCGTTTCTACAATTGATAATCTCGTAAAAGGAGCAGCGGGACAAGCGGTACAAAATATGAATATTATGTTCGGGCATATTGAACGTACCGGACTTGATCTCACCCCGCTGAGTCCGTAAATGAAATTTCATTTATTATCAATATCAAATTATTAACTAATATACTTTTAAGTAAGACATGCTGAATAATATTACTCACGTTCGAGGTTTTAAGTGCTGGGGCGCTCACATGGGCATTAAGTCTAAACGGAGAGATATTGCCCTCATTTATTCCGAAGTACCAGCGACGGCTGCGGCCGTATTCACAAAAAACGTATTTTGTGCCGAACCGGTGAAGCTAAGCCGAGAGCATATCAAAGATGGCAAGGCCCAGGCTTTTATCATTAATTCTGGTAATGCAAATGCTTGCACTGGCGAAGAGGGATGGAAAGGGGCTGTAGCCATGGCAGAAACGACGGCAGAACTTCTTGGCATCCCAAAAGAAAGTGTTCAGGTTGCTTCTACCGGACTTATTGGAGAACCTTTCCCAACCGAGAAAGTGCTGGATGGAATTCGCGAGTGTGTGGAAAAACTATCTGATCGCGAAATGGCTGGATCTTTGGCGGCCAACGCTATTTTAACAACTGACACCTACGCCAAGGAAGGATTTACCTCCTTCGATATCAACGGAACGAACATTAATATGGCAGGCATTGCTAAGGGGTCTGGTATGATCCATCCGGATATGGGAACTATGCTGGGATTCATTACTTGCGATATTGCTATCTCCCAAAGCCTGTTGGATGAAGCACTCCGCAGTGCCGTCAACAAAACATTTAACATGATTACCGTTGACGGGGATACCTCCACAAACGATATGGTGGGTATTATGTGCAACGGGATGGCAGGCAATGAAAAAATAACTGAAAAGGACAAAAGCTACGAGAAATTCTATAATAACCTGGAAGAGCTTTGTACCCATCTGGCCAAGTTGATCGTCTCTGATGGGGAGGGATCTACTAAGTTGATTGAATACCAGGTACGACAGGCGGCTACCGAAGAGAAAGCGCGAAAGATCATACGAACCGTTTCCGACTCAAGCCTTGTAAAGACAGCTGTATTTGGTTCCGACCCCAACTGGGGTCGTATTGTGGGGGCTGCAGGACGCGCCGGAGTTAGTTTTGATCCCGATAAAATTGACCTGTTTATTGGTTCCAATGCCGAGAATAGCGTGCAAATTCTTAAAAATGGGCAACCTATAAAAGAAGCCCGTTCTGAGGTCAAAGAAGCAATGAAGAATTCAAACATCGTTATTATCCTTGATCTTAATGAAGGATCGGTTAGCGCAAAAGGATGGGGACCTGACCTCTCTTATGAATATATCCGTATTAATGCCGAATACACTACCTGATAGAATGGGTTAGTATGAATAATATATGATGGTTTTATTCATATACTTTTACCCAAAACGTCGTTCAAGGATTTTTAAAGCTAAAGCTGATGTGATCTTTTAAGCTGAATCGGGTTTTTTTGTTAAATGAAACGCCTTGTGTGACAAACGGTGAATGGACTAGTACTAGTGCTAGCCCCATAGGTTTGTTTGACTGCTATCGGTGCTTTCCTTCAGCCGTCAGTGATGTGGGATTTAGAAGTTAGCTTTACGATTTTCGACATTAATTTCTGTATCCTTCTCTATTCACAGTAACCAGTTTTTATATGGATAAAGCTCTTCTTAAGAGGTTAGAAGTCTTTTAATACCTATTCCGCAAACTCGGGTGAAATATTAAATTTTCAGGATTTGAAAATCCTATTCCTCAAGAGTGCGAGATGTGATAGTATAGCCAGATCCTTGTGCTCATTCTCTTTTTATCTATGGGATATTTGATCTACTGCTATAGACATTAGTCAGAGCCGAATAAGCTAGAGTGGGTGGAGACAAATCCGTAGCAGTTGAATTATTCGGTAGTAAAATTAGGTATTGATAGATATTAATATGATGAACAATATATAACAGATACACAGATGAGAAGAGGATTGCGGGGTGGGAGATGATCACTCTTTTAAGAAATGGGAACAATAGTCTTAATTGGTAGGAAGTAAAATATCCTTTGTTGATTTAGTGAAAAATGTTCGCTAATTGATATTGACTCATCCAGTATAAGATACAAGCAGAAGTCAATTACAGATAGTAGGAGGGGAGGGTACTAACTTACCACGATTATAAAATAATAGCACAAGTTGTCACCACAGCAAGAAAATAAAACTTTTGAAATCGGTTTAGTTATGGCCGGTGCCGTTTCGGCAGGAGCCTATACCGCAGGTGTGATAGATTTTTTGCTTCAGGCATTGGAAGAGTGGCAAAAAGCAAAAGATGCTGGAGAAGGGGGTGCCCCGATGCATGACGTAAAAATAAAAGTTATTTCGGGTGCTTCTGCCGGGGGAATGACGGGCGCTATATTCACGGCGATGATGAATGAAAAATTTTCACACATCACTTCTCTTCCCGGTAAAGAACCCACCCGTGATGAAGTAAACAGAAACAAATTATACAAATCTTGGGTTGATGATATAGATATAAGAGACCTGCTTGAGAATAGCGATTTAAAAGAAAAAAACAGTAGCGTAAAATCACTGCTGGACTCATCCGTACTAGATGAAATAGCTGAATCAGCTGTCAGTTTTTCGCCCACTCAAGAATGGAGGCCCTATTTATCTAAGCCCTTCCACCTGTATCTCACACTCACTAATCTCCAGGGGGTACCTTACGATATTCAGTTTCAGGGGAATACTGGAAGGGGACACTCCATTTCTCAGCATACCGACTTTCTGCATTTTGTACTCAGTCAGAATAATCCGGGTCTAAGAGAAGCCGAATGGTTGGATCCGGATAATAGCAACTCCGAAAATTGGCACTTGCTCAAACGTACGGCTCTCGCCACCGGGGCTTTCCCGGGTGGATTAGCGCCCCGGAATCTGCAAAGAAATTTTGAACATTATGAGTTTAGATCCTGGCCCGTTCCCCAACGCCCAAAAGAATCGGACGGACCTGTGGAATGCGTCAGGATGGTGAATATTAAACCTGCATGGCCAGACCGTAATGGTGACCGGTTTAACTTCTTATCGGTTGACGGAGGCGTTATGGATAATGAACCATTGGAACTTGCCCGCCGTACCTTGGCCGGTAAACAGGGCTTTAATTCCAGAAAAGCCGAAAGTGCCGAACGTGCAGTAATTATGATCGATCCCTTCCCCAGTGAAAAGAAGAGAAAGATGAAATCGCAGGAAGAGCTGGAGAATTATGACATCATAAGTATTTTCACGGAATTGTTCGGAAGTCTGATGTCTCAGGCTCGTTTTAAACCGGATGAATTAATGCTTGCCAATTCAGATAGTATCTATAGCCGATACTTGGTAGCACCCACCCGCAGAAACCCTGATGGGACAAAGGCCAACTATCCCATTGCTTCAGGATTTTTGAATGGTTTTGGTGGCTTTTTTTCAAAAAAATTCAGAATGCATGATTTTCAGCTTGGCCGACGAAATTGCCAACAGTTTCTCCGTCATTACTTGTCTATTCCATTAGATAAGGCCCGTCAAAACCCTGTATTTGCCGATTATACTGAGGCTGATTTCGAGCGCTTTTCTGTTGAAAAAGATGGGACTGACATTATTCCCTTGATTCCTCTAATGGGCTCTGCTAAAGAAGAAGTTTTTCCGCTGAGGTGGAGTACCCTAAAGTTGAGTGGCCGGGAACTTGAGGAATTGAAGGGCTTGATAAGTAATCGGACAAAAGTAGTGATCAACCGGTTAATAGAACAATATATTGATGATGGTTTTTCTCAATGGCTGGCAAAAAGGGCTGTGAGCCTAAAAAGGAGTAAAATAGTAGATGCTATTATGAAAAGAATTAATGCCGATCTCGAAGAATTTGACCTTAAATCTTGATCATGTACTCATGAAGACACTAAATGGAAAGCTAGACGAAGAAACTGCAGATTTCGTAGAATCTCCAAATTGCAGTGGAAAATTCTCCGAAGACTTACCGGATACAATTGTAATCCACTATACAGCAGGAAGTTCAGGAAAATCAACCATTCGAACTCTCACTAATCCGAATGTAAAGGCATCGGCTCATCTGGTAATCGATCGTGATGGAGGTATTACCCAGCTAGTTCCTTTTGATACCATCGCCTGGCATGCAGGAAAAAGTGCTTGGGGAGATCGCCAGGGATTGAATAAGTATTCCATCGGTATCGAACTGGATAATGCTGGTCGTCTTACGAAAAGTGGTGATCAGTATATTTCTTGGTTTGGCCGTGCATATCCGGAAAACCAGACTATTGAGGGGGTTCATAGAAATGAAGAAGAGCCCAGTTTCTGGCATCGCTTTACAGAAGAACAGATTACAAAAACATACGAGGTTTGCGAACTGTTGATTAATGCCTATGATATTAAAACAATCTTGGGTCATGAAGAGATATCACCGGGCCGGAAGATAGATCCCGGGCCCGCCTTTCCACTTGATAAAATGCGAGACAAATTGCTTCACGCCGACCGAAGTGAGCAGGAAGAGGAAAAAATAGAAGGTTTGGACAATCCCGGGGTGGTCACCGCATCATTGCTGAATATACGTTCTGGTCCTTCTACCGAGAATCAAAAAATATCCAATCCACTTCAAAAAGGTACACCTGTAAATATTATAGACGAATCTAACAAGTGGTACCAAGTAGAAGTTAAACTTAAAGGGTGGGTGGCCAAATCCTACATTGAGAAAAATAAATAAGAAGAAATACACACCTGTTTTTTGTAAATATTGGCTTTTAGAAGATAGGGGGGCATTGATCCGTATGGTTTTGGGTCGTTCGGGAAATGGAGAAGTTTACTGGCCAGCTTATTGTAACATTCAAATTTAGTTTTATATTGATTTAATTCACTTCTAACTATAGGGATATTATGAAAAAAATTACTCAAGCAGTTCTAATTGTTGCCCTGCTGGGAGGCCTCTATGCCTGCACCTCCGAAGCATCGCAAGACGCCGCTTCCAGCGAATCCAACCTTGTCGAAGTCCGGGCGATATACGATGCCGAAAATGATTGGCACCTTTTTGAAACCGAAACCGATACCTTACCGGCCGGCTGGACTAAGTTCCGCCTGATCAATGCCAGTCCATTTGTTCACTTTATCTTATTCGATTATCTACCGGGAGACCGCACCAGCGAGGAACTGCTATCTGAGGTGAGCCCCGTCTTTCAGGAGTCCTCCTATCTGATCATGGAAGGAAAGAATGAGGAGGCCATGGCCGCATTTTCCCAACTGCCCAAGTGGTTCGAAGACCTGGTATTTCGTGGCGGCACCGGGTATACCTCACCGGGACGTACCGCTGAAACCACCCTCTATATGGCCCCGGGTAATTATGTAATGGAATGCTATATTAAAATGCCCGACGGCACCTACCATTGGAGTAAGGGTATGTACAAAGACCTCCACGTAACTACCGACACTACCAAAGCCAAAGCTCCTCAGTCACCCAATATCGAGATTACAGTGACCGACGGAGGCTTACAGGTGGAGGGCGAACCCACAAGGGGGGAACAGCTGGTGGCTGTACACTTTGAGCAAGAGAATCCGGGACTGATCGGCAAGGATGTACATTTGGCCAAGCTGGATGAGTCGACCAACGCAGTTGAAGTAGCTGAATGGCTCGACTTCATGACCGCGGAAGGTCTGATATCCACCGCTGAAAATCCCGGGCCTGCCACCTTTATTGGCGGTACCCACGAAATGCCCCAAGGCAACACCGCCTACTTTACGGTGAATCTTGATCCTGGAAGTTATGTCTGGGTTGCGGAGCAGCAGATCGCTAACCAGGCTATGAAAGAGTTTACAGTGGAAGACCGCTCACAGTGAATAGTGCCGGTGCCTTAATAGTCCTGAGTCCTTTAAAATCCCGTCTGCTACTAGGGGTGGGCCTTTTTATGCTCTACGCTTGAGACACTGCAGTCCATATCCCAAATAAAACACAGATAGTTAAGGTTTTTATCTTTGCTCCTCATTTTAGTTATTCGTCCTGAAGAGTCAACAAAATTCCAATTATGAATAATGTTAATTTACCTATAGCGTAGAGGAGATAGGTACGTACTTCAATTCAGTAAAACTCGTTTAAACCTACTAACTGAAGATGGGGCCGATAATTTGATTATTTTTTACCTATTCTAGAAATCTCAATAGCACCGCTGAATTGTATTAGCTATTTGTAAAACGGCTCTATTTTTTATGTAGAAAATTAGAAAAGGAGAAGATCTATAAGATCTTCTCCTTACTTCTGTTAGATAAAAATTCTAATTTATATTCCACCGGCGGTAGGAGGTCCCTTTATCAGGGAGTCATCTCCACCGTCAACTATAGGATCGGTAAATCCGCTTATTTTATTCCCTGTCACCTTACTATCAGATGTTCCAGGAAATATATAAACACCCACGGCGCCAGTACCGTCAGCGCTACTAAAGCTGTTCCCTGCCAGATGGTTATCTGTGCCAGCTACCAAAGCACCGTAAGCCTTAAAATCCAATGAAGACTGGCTTTCGATATCAGAGCTGGTATTGTTTCCGGTCACCTTATTATTCTCTCCGTACAGGTAGATGCTAAACTCATTATTATGAAACGTATTATTGGTGACTTTCGCGTTTGATCCAAATAGCATGAGGCCCGTTGACGCAAAATTGGACTCCCCGTCCCACCAGTGGCCGGTTATCTCATTGCCAGTGATATCGCCAGAAGCCCCTTGATCAACCTGGATTCCATTCTCAGCCCATCCGCTGGTTTTCGCTCCGCTGCCGGTAACAGTGTTTCCTTTCACTTGCACATCAGTATCATCTCCGCGCAGTAAAATGGCCGTTCGATGAGTACCGTCGATTTTATTGCGGGATATCATACCGCTTGCGCCTTCGTCGAATCGGATTGGTACATGTTGGCCGGCATAGTCAGTCGTGAATGTTGACTGAGTTACAGTTACATCAGTGCCCTTATTCCAGATGCCTGTTGATGTGCCGCCGCCAGCGCTTGTTTGATTAATGGTAACTCCGCGTACGGTGGCATTCATAGGGGCATTCTCATTGAAATAGATAGCCATATCGCAATTGTGGCTATCAAGATCAATTGTGGTATTACTAACGGACTGGTTCACATATACCGCCGTCATACCTGTATTCCCCGCAGTCTGACAAGTAGATAAAACACTTGCAGAGTTATGGCCACTATTGGCGATAGATTCTAGTTCATTATTTGAGTTATTTGTGCTATTTATGACACTGTCACAACTTATAGCCATAAAGCATAAAACTACGAAAATCCCAACGCATGAAGTGAAATATCTCATAATTACTCCTCTATTAGTTATTGTTATATATAACATAAGTGGGAGCAAGATTGGCAAAACGTCTCTTTGAATTGTCGCTTTCTTGTTTTACAAATAATTTTACCCCTAAATTCTCCCCTCATATTTAATAAATCATTTTACCTGTTGAAGCTGGTAGACCCAAATTAGAGTTCTTTAATACTACTATAGTGAAGTCTCAAACAGGTGAATTATTGGGGAGAGATGAAAAAGAGAGAATGTAAAATTAACGGAGAAACAACTTATCCATTTTAGAAGATTGGCTAAAGATTACGTAAAGAAGAGTAAGTGAATGAAAAAGTTGGTTACTGTGTAAGCTTACAAATATGTAAACTTCCTGAAAGTTGACCGTTCTATTAGTAACCTATTTGTAATCTATCTTTGTAATACATATATAAAAACCCTGCAAGTCAATAGCTTACAGGGTTTTTAGTGCCCAAGAAAGGACTCGAACCTTCACGGGGAAAACCCCACATGCTCCTGAAGCATGCGCGTCTACCAATTCCGCCACTTGGGCTTGGGTTTAAAGCTCTCAAATATAGGAAGCTTTATAGAGAAAGTTCAACCCAAATTGAAAATATTTCTTCGGGTACCTTGTTTCATTAGCTGATTATTGTTATTGCTCTTGGCGGTTATTAAAGATATTGCGCATCATATTTTTGTAGTGTTCCGTAATGTCCACATCCCGCCGGCCCATCATTATTTCCATGGTTTCCAAGGCTTTATCCACTTTGTAGGGTTGTATCACGTTGGATCCTACCCAACTGAATGAGCGAATGAGTTTGGGAGGAAAATCCCGTGAAATAATATTGCAATTGACACCTGTGACAGTTCCAGAATTAATAACCGCATTTATAGCAGTCTTGGAATGATCCCCCATGATCATTCCCACAAATTGCTGTCCACTGTCTTCTTCCTTGCCGCTATTCCAATCATGTACTCTTACATTGCTGTAGTTCGTTTTCAGATTGGAGACAGTGGTACCTGCACCAAAATTACACCATTGTCCCACTACAGAATTTCCTATATAGCCATGATGAGCTTTGTTCGAATAGGAATGGAAAATAGTATTGCTTATTTCTCCACCAACCTTGCAGACCGGGCCAATTGTGGTATCTTTATAAATCTTAGCTCCAGCCTTTACAATGGATCCTTGACAGACGGCAATGGGTCCCCGGAGTACAGATCCTGCCATTATCTTGGCATTATTTCCAATATATACCGGGCCTTCCCGGGCGTCAATAACACAACTGGCTTCAATCTCTGCACCGCTCTTCAGGGTAATATCTTTTTTGTTTTCAAGGGTAGCTGAAGCCGAAATGGTTATATTTTCTAAATCAATGGAACCTGCAAGCCGGAAATCGCCTATAATTTCCCGGCCATTAAATTGGAAGAGATCCCAAAGATGCTCGAGGCAGTAGAAAGATTGAGATTCTACCACGAGCAGGTTGCTAAAATCGGGGGTCCCTTCTTCTACCCATTTTTGGGATGTTTGGCCATCAACGCGCGCAGCTATAATAGTAGAGTTAAACCGAAGGCAGGTGCCATTGTTTAAGTTTTTGACTTCATCCAGCAGCGCGTCGGAGGGAAGGTAACGTGCATTAATCCATAAGCAGATTTGATCAGAATGTATTTCACCGGCCTTAAAAACACCTTGAAGGTTTGGGCGCAAAGTACGGGCAAAGGAATCTGCATTTAAAGTATGCATCCATTTTTGCCTGATTGTGAATATCCCTAGGCGGAGATCATCTAATGGTCGACTGAGGGTAAGAGGATGGAAATTAGAAAATTTTTCATCTTCAAAAAAACATAATGTCATATGCAATCTTCCCTTTTAATAATTTTAATACAACTATTTTAAAATCCCTGTCAGAATGATAAATTTAGTAGGTCATTTTTTTGACAGAGAGACAGTATAATAAAAAAGATCAAAAAATTTAGATACTATTTATGTGCGGAATTGTAGGATATATTGGAGAACAACAAGCTAGTAATATTATTGTCAAGGGGCTGCAGCGGTTGGAATATCGTGGTTATGACTCTGCTGGTGTTGCTTTGCTAAACGGTGAGCTAGATATCAAGAAGGGTAAAGGCAAGGTTCAGATCCTGAAAAATAAACTCGACGCCAACCCTTCGAATGGTAAGATAGGTATCGGCCATACCCGATGGGCCACACACGGTGAACCCAATGATATCAATTCGCATCCTCATATCAGTGAATCCGGTAAGATCGCGCTCGTGCACAACGGAATTATAGAAAATTATAATTCTTTGAAGAAGGAACTCATAAATAAAGGACGAACCTTTTATACGGATACCGATACCGAAGTTGTTGCCCAGCTTATTGAAGAAATTTACGAGAATGGTAATGGCGATGACTTAACATTTGAGCAGGCTGTCCAGATGGCTTTGAAGCAGGTTGTGGGCACCTATGGCATTGCTATTTTGCATACGGAAGAGCCCGACCGGATTGTGGTGGCTCGTAAGGGTTCCCCACTGCTGTTAGGAATTGGAGATGGGGAAATGTTTATAGCATCGGATGCCTCGCCTATAGTTGAACATACTAAAAAAGTGGTTTACCTGGATGATGGGGAGATAGCTGTGGTGTCAAAAGATGGCTATGAAGTCAAAACTATTGAGGATGTACCGCTCACTAAGAAGGTGCATGAGCTTGCTATGAGTGTCGAGGAGATTGAGAAGGGCGGATATCCTCACTTTATGCTCAAGGAAATTTTTGAACAACCTCGTGCCATCGCCGATTGCTTGCGTGGCCGTCTGAATGTTGAAAACCATTCTATCCAGCTTGGCGGCCTTGTTGATGTGTTGGATAAATTGGTCGATGCCAAACGACTGGTGATTGCGGCATGTGGGACCAGCTGGCATTCTGGCCTGCTGGGCGAATACCTGTTTGAACATCTGGCTAAGTTACCCGTTGAGGTAGAATACGCTTCAGAATTCCGTTACCGGGAAGCCCTTATTGACGAAGATGATGTGATGCTGGTTATTTCTCAAAGTGGAGAAACTGCGGATACGCTGGCGGCATTGCGTACGGCGAAGGAGCGGGGAGCACTTGCTTTGGGGATCTGTAACGTTGTCGGTTCAACTATTGCCCGCGATACCGATGCGGGGGTTTATACTCATGCTGGACCCGAGATCGGGGTAGCCTCAACCAAGGCATTTACTACCCAAGTTTCTGTACTGGCTATGATGGCTATTTTATTGGGACAAAGAAGGGGTGTGATCGAAAAGGAATATGCTGCCCGGCTTATTGAAGAACTTGATCGTATTCCCCAAAAGGTAGAGCAGATCCTTGAAAACAGTGAGTCAGTTAAAGAAATGGCCAAGCTATTCACTTATGCTCCGAACTTCCTGTATCTCGGCAGAACCTATAATTTTCCGGTGGCATTGGAAGGGGCGTTAAAGCTCAAGGAAATCTCCTATATCCATGCCGAAGGATATCCCGCAGCAGAAATGAAGCACGGACCTATTGCACTTATTGATGAAATGATGCCCGTTGTTGTTATTGCGGCTACCGACCATACCAATGACAAGATGATTAGCAATATCGAGGAAGTTAAGGCGCGTAAAGGACGTATCATCGCCATTACCGGGGAAGACAATAAGGAAGTTATGGATCTTGCAGAATTTAATTGTCCTATACCGGAAACCGAGGATTGTCTTTCTCCTCTTTTGACTTCTATTCCGCTCCAGTTGCTTTCGTATTATATTGCGGTTAATCGTGGATGTAATGT
>JBEPXF010000057.1:0-12812 GCA_041642075.1 Fodinibius sp. | reverse complement strand
GCTGTAGTATGACAGCGTTTATCTTGAGAAGATCAAGTGCTATTTTTTTCGCAAAAGATGAATCTATAAGCATATATTAAATGGTTAGGTGACGAAATATTGGGTCTGTATAACAAATAAAATTACAAGTTTAATTTTAAATGAAATATAAAACAATTTTAAGGCATAAGAAGGCATAAAATCCCGCTAAAAGATCATCGACCAGAATGCCCCAGCCGCCTGGAAGTTGTTGCAAGTCATCTACACCCAAAGGTTTTTTAATATCAAAAAAGCGAAAAAACACAAACCCGGCCAAGAGAAGTAATATATTAGAACCAAGGCCGCTAAAAAAACTGATGCCAATAAAGGCCATTCCCTGACCGGCAAATTCATCCATCACAAGGGGAGAGGGGTCTCCACCCCAAACACGTTCGCATTCAGCGGACACCCATACCGTAAGAAAAGAACAGAGAATGGTAAATAATGCAATACCATACCACGGAGCATAGACGCCAATAAAGTAAATGGGAAAGAGGGCAAAGAAGCTTCCCCATGTTCCCGGGGCATTGGGTAAAAAGCCAGCATAGAAAAAACTACCTAAAATAGGTTTAATTTTTTGCATCATTTTTATTTATAAAAATATTAATATTTACGTATATGTATTCTATTCCTGAATATGCGGTAAGAACTACGATAGCTATCATTAGCCAGCCCAGAATTCCGGATTCTAATAACTGAATACAGTAGTTGCTTAGCCATACATCAGTACTTACAAAGACTCCAATCAAAAGCACAAGATAAAGAAAAAACATCTGGCTCATGGTCTTGATTTTTGCCGTTAGGCGTGTTTTCATACTTATATTTCGCCGTTCAGCTAAAATGCGCATGCCAGTAACAATAACATCCCGAATCACTATTACTCCTACAGCCCACCATGGAAACTGTGTTGCATCAATAAAGGGCAAACAGATAAAACCTGCAAAAGTTAAAAATTTATCTGCTAATGGGTCTAAAAAAACTCCATAGGCCGATTGGGCACTATATAAACGAGCAAGGTAGCCATCGAAAAAATCAGTGACAACTGCTACTGCAAAAATTCCGACACTTAATGCTCTCCACACGACTTCGTCTTGCACATATAGAATCAGAAAAATTGGTGCTAGCACTAATCGTATTGTGCTTAAAATGTTCGGAAGACTTTGCACGTTAACTAAATGCGAGTTATTGATTGAGAGCTATTTATTTTTCAAAGCTGATATTATTAAGTCATTATGTGCTTCGAAAAGGTGTCAAAGATTGATATTTTGGTCTTCAAATTTTTATAAAAATACGAATTAGAATAACAGTATGCAGTGTTGGATTATAAGTATTGGTGATGAGCTACTTATTGGTGATACAGTTAATACAAATGCCAGTTGGATGGCACAGCTGTTATCAGAATATGGTATCGAAGTAGAGCGTATAGTAACGCTTAAGGATGATCTGTCTGTTCTTAAAGAAACTATCAGTGATGCTCTTAATGCCGTTGATTTGGTAATTTCAACAGGTGGACTTGGTCCTACACATGATGATGTAACTAAAAAAGCAGTTACTGATCTTTTTGATACAGAGCTTATTGTGCACGAACCTACTCTCTCATTTATAAAAAAAACGTTTAAAAGAAGGAATATCCCTTTTTCGAAGTCAAATTATTTGCAAGCCGAAATACCTGCAGATAGTGAAGTATTATTTAATACACAGGGGACTGCACCTGGCTTATGGCTGGAAAAGAATAACTCGATTCTGGTGGTTTTACCGGGTGTTCCCTATGAGATGAAACATCTAATGCAGCAAAAAGTGTTGCCGAAACTTCTGAAATTACAAAATGGAAACGGTGTACGGAAAGCCCGTTATTTTCTCACCTCCGGAATAGGTGAAAGCACACTTAGCGATGAAATTGTAGGTGATTTATCTTCTTATTTTAATGAAAATATAAGCATTGCTTATTTGCCTTCTATCCAAGGTACGCGTATTAGAATTCGAGCACAAGGATCCTCAAATAAAGATGTTGAAAGCCTAATGGAACCGGTAATTGAACATCTTAAAAAGAGTGCTGGAAAATATATCGTAGGTGAGGGTAAAGATCTTAACCTTGCTAAAGTTGTGGGAGATTTATTATCCGAAAGGAATTTAACAATAGCTACAGCTGAAAGCTGTACTGGCGGACTGTTAGGTAGCACTATTACAGATATTCCGGGCAGTAGTCGATACATGAAAGGTGGGGTTATCGCTTATGCCAACGAGGTAAAGATTAAAGAGCTGAATATAGAAGAGAAGGATCTACAAAAATATGGGGCTGTGAGTAAGATAGTAGCCCTTCAGATGGCTAAAGGAATTGCCCAGAAAATGAATACGGATATCGGAATATCAACAACTGGTATTGCTGGTCCTGAGGGTGGCACCATTGAAAAACCAGTGGGAACAGTCTGGATTGGATTTTGGAACCAACATCAACATTTTGCCATCAAAGGAGAATTCACAAAAGATCGATGGGTTAATAAAGAACGTTCCGTATTCGTTTCCCTTGAGATGGTACGCCGGACACTTTTAAATATTTCAGAAATGCCATACGGACTTCAAAAACAGACGGTTTGAAGCTATATTATATTCTAAATATTAGTTTATTTTTGATCCTACCGCTTCAAAGCATTGCTCAGATAGAAACCTTGGGGGTAGATTCTATTACCATTGATACAACTATACAGGCCGATAGTATAGCATTGGATACCATTGCATTATCTCAAACAGAAACTGAAGAGGAAAAGCCATTAGAGCAAATTGTGCCCTGGAAGTTTCACGTTCCGCTTGGGGCTGATCTTACGGCCTCAGATAGCACTCTTAGGTGGCAGATTTGGCCGGACTGGACACATAAGTTAAATAGAGAGCCGGGAATAATAACGTATAGGATGGGGACTAGTTTACGCTCAAATGCTGTGCAGTATTTTGCCCATGAGCCCAGCCACCAAAAGCTGTATTGGGAGGGAATTCCACTTAACGATCCTGTTTCAGGAAACTTGAATTGGTCACTAATTCCACAGCATAAGATTGATAAAGTTTATGGCCAAGACAAAGGAACCTATTATCGAACTACTTATTATTTAAATCAATATTATTTAAATAAACCACTTTCGAGGCTCATCTATAATGAAAGTAAATTTTCTAATCGCGATCTGGAGTTTGAGGTAAGCCATAACTTATCACAAAAAACAAATATTACATTAAGCTATTGGGATCGCAGGGCCGGAGGAGAGTACAGGAATTCCGAGGTCGCAGGCCAGCAAATCTATGTGAAGGGAAGCCATCATTTAGGGAAGAGGCGATACATAAAATTCAATTATATCAATAATAACTTGGAGGTCGGACGTCCATTCGGTTATCTCACCGGTGATCTTCGCACCTTTCATTTTGATCACTACCGGACAAATGCAAACGAAACCTCGGGAAGTTCCAGGGAAATAAACAACTTATTTGCATTGAACTTTTATCAGCGCAGTGCTGATTCTACAAAAGCTACCGATAATCTTCATGCTGGTATATTCCACCGAAAAATAGAGCGTGCACTTGAGTATTCCGCTGATTCAACTTCCTATAATATCCGAACAGCGGGTCTAAATGCCAGAAAGTGGTTGGATATCGGATCTTTTTTAGAAATAGAAGGAGGAACCCAGTATGAGCATTATTTCCCCAAACGATCTAGTTTAAGTCCTTTGCCAATTACTTCATGGGGGCAGTTTACGGCAGATGGAAAAGCAGTTTTTAAAGCCGGTTCTTTCTTCAGTCTGGAGGGGGAAACGGAGGTCAACTTCCGTACCGATGGATTCCAAAACTACCGTTTGCAGGCCGGTGCGGAAATTTTGTTTTGGAAGTTACATTTGTCACCTTCGCTTTCATCTGGAACAATAATGCCTACGCTCCAACAACTTTACTGGGAATCAGACACATACCAAGGCAGTTCTGATTTAATAAACGAGAAAATACGGGAGGGTAGCGTTGAGCTTTCATACAATTTTTCTAGGGATAGCCGTATTGGAGCAAGAGTACAACACAAGGAGATGGACAATAGGGTGATGGTTGGGACCGATAGCACCTTTGCTAATATGCAAAACTACGCTTCCCAATCGGCTACTGCCTTTCTAAATTGGGATTCAAAATCTTTTGAGATCGACGGCTCTGCATCCCTCCATAAATTTACTGATAGCTTTTTGAATCCCACGGGTAGTATTCCCATGCAAAATGATCCCCGGCTTTGGATTAAGGGAGGAGTATATTGGAAGGGCTACCTTTTTGATCGCGCAACCTATGTGAAGGCAGGCTTGTCCGGAATGATGACTCCTTTTCAATATCAGGCAGATCACTATCAACCCCAGCTGGATTACTGGCAAGCGACTAGTGCCGACCAAGAACTTCCGGCATACAACCGCCTTGATATTGATATTTCTGCCCGGGTGCGTTCAATCATGTTCGTTTTGCGGTTGGAAAATGTGCTTGATGATGTTAATCAACTGGGCTACTTTGAAACAGCTCAATATCCGATGTCCCAGCGACGTTTTATCTTTGGAGTAAGAGCCTTGTTTAGAAATTAAAATAGAATATAAATATATATATGAGCTTAGGTTACGTAATTAAAGAAGGAGTTGCAGGATTAAGGCGCGCTCGTCTCGCATCCTTTACCGCTATTTTTTCACTGTTTATAGCGGTGCTGCTGCTAGGTATTTTAGCACGTGTTTCATACAACGCTTATCAGGTTGGGCAAGCACTTAAACAGTCTATTGATGTAGAAGTCTTTTTAAGCGACATAAGCGACAATCGTACCCAAGAGCTTGAACAAAATTTTAAAGAAGAAGGCCTTGTTCAACAGGTAAATTATATATCTCAGGATAGTGCAGCAGCCATCTTTAAAGAAGAATTCGGCACAGGAAGTAACGCAATGGCAGAGCTTAATTTTCTGCCGGCATCCTTTAGACTGGAAATGAACTCTGATGCAGATGTTTCTACGGTGGACAGTCTTGTTTCTGAAATAAGGACACTTGATGAAGTCGAGGAAGTAAGGTTTAATCAGCAGTTATTGCAGATGATGCAGCGCCAATTTAGTACTGTCGCGATGGCGGGAGGAGGATTGGGATTACTCATTTTATTAACTGCACTTATTTTAGTGTTTAATACAATTCGCCTTACTATATATGCCAAGCGAGACCTCATTAAAGCAATGAAATTGGTCGGGGCCACTAATTCATTTATCCGCCGCCCCTTTGTCGTAGAAGGAGTTATACAAGGGCTAATTGCCGGTTTATTGGCTGTGGGCGTAATGTATGCAACTTTCCATATGTTACTTCCCGGATACCTCCCGCAATTTGGTATTCTATCATGGCCTTTCGGCAGGTGGTACTACTTATGCGGCGGAATGATATTACTGTCTATTATGATGGGCTACTGGGGAAGCCAGTGGGCGGCCAGACGCTTTATTAAGGAAACATCTATCGTTGAGTAGCACAATGGGTTATTGTGTTTATATAAAATAATTGTAGGTTAATCACGAAGGTAAACTCCGTCGTCTTCTATCCGAATAATATTTTCTTTATAAAGTCGGCCGATTGCTTTTTTAAAAGTCTTCTTACTCATAGAAAGCTGTTGTCGTATTTTATCAGGATCGCTTTTGTCGTGTAAATCTAAAAAGCCTTCGGAATCTTTGAGCTTATTGCGGATGCGCTCTGCTGCTCCCTCCACCTTTTTATATCCAATAGGACGCAGGGTTACATCAATTTTTTTATCAGGACGAATATTTTTGATATATCCTGTCTTTTTTTCTCCGTAAGCAATTTCGGTGAAAAATTCGTCATGGTAAATGAGACCTCGATGCTTGCCGTTGATAGCTACATTATAGCCGAGATCCGTCTTGTTGAGGATCCTGAGTTTAACTTCCTCTTCTTCATCTACACTTATGGTACTGTTATCTAGAAAGCGATCTATTTTCATGCTGCCTACTAATCGATCCGTTTCTTTGTCCAGATACAGATAAACCAGGTATTCCTGTCCCTCCCGAAGTTCACCGACCTGTTCGCTATGAGGCACCAACAAGTCTTTGTCAAGCCCCCAGTCAAAATAGGCACCGTAGCGGGTTAGGTCTTTGGCCTTAAGCATTGCCATATTATTAAGACTAACATCGGGTTCCTGCATAGTGGCAGTTAGCCGTTCCTCCCCGTCTTTATAAAGAAATACACGTACATTTTCTCCTTTTTGCAGGTCTCTGAAAGCCAGGTTCCCAGGTAAAAGAACTTCGTCTCCCTTATCTTCCTTCAGGATATAGCCGTGTTCGGTTTCTTTTGCAACGCTTAAAATTTTGTAAGTACCTAAAGTGAGCATGGATTCTCTAATATTGGAATGATTAATCAAACTAAAGATAAGGCTTAGGGAATCGATTCCCCAAGGTTTTCCCGGGATGTTATTTTCCCAAAAGCATTTTCAGGAACTCGGATCTTATTTCTTCTGAAGCATTTCTAAAGTTTAGAAACGGTACGTGTTGATGTGGATGTGACGTGTCTGCTTTTATGCCCCAGAGAGGGGAGAGTGAGGTGGGTAACATGGCATATCTGCCGTCTCCTATAACATCTTTTTGATCGGGATGACGGATTAAGTATCCTTCAGATAACGTTTCGAAGCGTTGAATATCTTTATACAATGTAGTTCCCTTGTAGGGCTCGAATTCTTTGCGCCAGTCCAACAATGGAGTGGAGGTTCCTTTATAAAACTCAGATTCTGAAAAAGGATTAAGATAGATGCCGTGGGCATAGAGGGTATCCTTTTCCTCATATCGGATACTCCAAAGTAACTGGTTGCCGATTGTTGGTTTCACGACTAGGCGCTCGATGGATTGATTATGTTTTTCTGCAAAACTATAGGCTCTCTTTTCTACTTTATTATGTTGGAAAAACCCAAAAAGGAGATAGCAAAAAATCCACAGCCAGCCCAGCCCTAAAAAGAGCTTTTTCCTATAGTAAAAGCACAATAGAGCAGTAATTAGTACGCCGACCGTGAACATAGGATCAAAAACTGAAATGATATTCCAGCTATAGCGTTCATCAAAAAATGGCCAAAGGAGCTTAGTTCCATAACTGGTAAAGGCATCCATAAGTCCGGCTGTTGCATATCCTAAAAGGCAATATCCATAAATTTCTTTTGCAGATAGTTTTTTTTTGAGAAAAAGCCAGAGAAGAAGACTTGCTATAAGCGCACCTACTGGGATAAAAATAAGGGAATGAGAAAATTGCCGGTGCAGCTCGACATTGAGCAATGGATCATTCGGATTACTGATCAGGATGTCAGCATCTGCAAGAAGGGCTGCACTAAAGCCGGCAGTAGCAGCGTAGCGGACTTTTTCTTTAGAGGCCAATGATTGTGCAGCAATACTCCCGATTAGTCCATGTGTAAGAGGATCCATATCAATAAAGCAAAGGTTGTAATCGTAATATGCCCGGGAAGCTACTGTTCTTTAGTTGAGTTTGCAACTTTCTATATGGCTATCCGTTACTGGTAAAGAGAATAGTGATGAGTAATACAGAATCACTTTTGGCATAGAGAGCATGTTTCTGTTTACCTTCGAGATATAACCAGTCACCTTCGGTCAGTTCGTGGGCGTTATTATCCATTTGGAATAATACCGTACCTTTAATGCATTGTACCGATATTTCGCCATCCACGCTGTGCTCCATGATGTCTTTGCCTCTTGGCAGTACCATACGAATAACTTCCATATGTTCTGTTTTAACGAGAGCTAAAGTTGCATCATCTGGTCTTCCATCAAGACTTTGAAGATTGATAACTTCTCCTGCTCCTACATGTCCCGCACTCATAAATGCCTCTTTTTTAAAGTAGAATTAAAATGTATTATTGCCTGTTTTAGAGACATCGATCTTTAAAATCCATCAATTCTTCTTGGGTCAGGGTGGGATCTTCCCAATTCTGTTTATTCATTAGATGATACATAATTGATTCCGGATTATCCCCATGGTTAAGTCCCAATGCATGTCCAAATTCGTGAGCTAACACTACCTTTAGTTCATTTTTTGAACTAAACTGGTAAATATTAATGCGTTCACCGTTGTTATCTCGAATATAATGCCCCTGATCAAATTTTCGTTTGCCACTAAATTTCTGGTTGTATTTCTCTATAAGCCTGTTTTCTTGATCTATAATTTGATTAACACGATCAGATTGGTTGTTGACTCTTCTTTGAAGTTCCTGTACTACTTTGAGGAGTGAATCTCGCTCAGATTGGACGTGTTTGATTTGTTGTTCTCTTTCTTTGAGTTCTTTTTCTTCTTCTTGAGCTAATTTAGAGTCCTCTGCAAATTGCTTGCCCTTTTGATTGTAAGCCTCAACCAATTTTTTATATCGATTGATTACTTTGTTCAATTCCTGATGCTTTTTATCAAACTCAGCCCGTATCTTTTTATATTTTTTTTCTGCTTCATTACTTTGACTGCGTTTCGTTGCGATCTGTTCAGAGGCCCTATACTCGGCGTCAATTAATTCTTGCTGATCACCGTAAACCAAATGAATTACAATTTCACCGTCATTAGGATCATAACGAAGTATTTCATGATTGAGAGAATTTTCCCAAATATCCTCGACATTAGTTAATTCCTCAGAAAGCTCCTGCCGGCTTATATCAAAGCGCTTATCAATATCTCCCAATTGATAAGTACGGGGAAGATTGCAGGGATCTTTTGTGGAGGAACTCTCAGAACTTTTTAATAATCCCAGCAAGCCCATAGCTAAAAATAAGGAAAAAACTAAAGCTATAGTTTGTTTGTTCATAATTCAGTATTTGTAATAAGACTACTCAAAAAGGTATCAATAGCCCGTGGGGAAAGCAATAGAAACCGCTCATAATTAAACTTATTTATAACGGATTTTAAGACCTTCGAGGCTAATATGAATACGGGCATATATTTCCACTGTTTTAATCACTATTTTGAGAGTAAATATAATACCTTTAGCAAGTTCTATTTAATCAGATAAAAGTAATGTGATGTTTACTTCGCCCTATAAAGCAGCAGTTGTTCAGATGAACAGCCAAATAGATATCGATCAAAATTTAGAAAAGGCCCAGAACTATATAAAAGAAGCCGCTAGCCAGGGGGCTAAAGTAATAGGGTTACCAGAAAATTTTGCCTTTTTGGGTGGACTTTCTATGCGGATGGAACAAGCGGAAGTAATTGCAGAAAAGGTTCCGGATTTCCTATCTCAAAATGCAAAAATGCTCGACGTATACATATTGGGCGGTAGCTATCCGGTTCCAACTACTGAGGGTAAAGTATTTAATAGGTCGCCACTATATAATCCCAAAGGAGAAGAAATTGCTAGCTATGACAAGATACACCTTTTTGATGTAGAGCTGAGCAATAAAGAAACTTATAAGGAGTCGGATTATGTGAAGGCTGGAGTACATGAACCAGCTGTTTATAGTGATAGTATTATTGGCAACTGGGGGCTTTCGGTATGTTACGATCTGCGATTTCCGGAATATTACAGGCTTTTAACCGACAGAGGAGCAACAATTCTTTCTATTCCTTCTGCATTTACCCATACGACCGGGAAACATCATTGGCTTCCGTTATTAAGAGCCCGAGCCATAGAAAATACCTCCTATGTTTTCGCTCCTGCCCAAACCGGTCTTCACGGAGATAATCGTCGAACATGGGGACATGCTCTGATCATAGATCCCTGGGGGGAAGTTGTTGCAAATGGTGGGGAAGAACCGGGTATCGCATTAGCTGAACTAAATCCTTCCCGCATTACTGAGGTGAGAAAGTCTATTCCTTCGTTAAAACACCGCAGGTTTTAGCTGCTCAAAGTATATTATATCAGCTGTAAAACTGTCGATACAGCAGATGGTCTAGTGCTAATACCGATATAAAAATAATTCCCAATGCAGACAGGCTAATCAACGGTTCCCAGATAATAAAACCACCTATAAGACCCAATACTGCACCCAGGTATTGAATATATCGCAGCTGTTCGTTAGTAGCATTTTGGATGATGTCTGAAATATGCTGTTCATCATAACTGCGCAAATTTTCTTCTACCAGTTTATGTACATCCAGTTGATTAATAAGCTTATATAAAAGATTAGTGACGGTATTTTCGATTGCCTCACTATGATCGTTAATTTTTTTCGGCAGTTGATCCAGCAGCTCATCTACTTTGTCTAAACCACTTTCAATGGAGTTAGGGATCTGTGTAAGTGCCTCTTCAATAACGTGCTGCATTTCCTGTCCTTTTACATAGGAATAGGCCTTGAGCGCCACCTTTTCAAATGACTTATCTTGTATGGCCTCTTCGATCTGTTGTAAGATACGTTCTGCAATAGCTGTTCGTATATCAGGATCGGCGATCATCTCATTGAGATAAGTCACTACCCATTGCTTAAGTTCCTCCCTGAAATTCGGGTTGTCAATGATGTTTTTAATATATCGCGTCGAGCTTTTACGATATTTGCTGATTATATTTGATTCATTAATCTTTTCCTTAATAATATCAGGATTAATAAGGTCTTCAGAAACGGCTTGAGCCAGGCGAAAAGCAATACGATCTTTTTGAGCAGGAATAAGACCATGTCCTAACAAGGGCCGCCGCTGGGCCGGTTTAAAAAGCATGGTAATAGCTACCCAGTTTGTAAGGAATCCAATTAATCCGCTTACGCTAATGATTCTTAAAAGTCCTTCAAATTCTAAAGGATAGTTAAAAAGAGACGATGTAATACTATTAAAATCCCAGTAGAAGGAAAAGCCAAACATTAAGAGTAACAAATAGGGAAATAGGGAAAGGATTGTTAAAAGTACTGAACTGTAACGTTTCTTGGGAGGAGGATTTAGTACAGAAGAAGTTCGTTTAGAAGAAGCTGTCAAACGATCTGCCTGACTATAACGTTTGATAATTTCCCACAACCGACGCCCCTGTTTCTTGCTCATTTCCTTCGCTTGGCCAAGAGCATTTCCCGTATCTTTATTGGATATATCGCTCATTTGAAAGTGTTAGTTTACCTGAGTATGAGATACATACGTTAGGCGCTGGCAAGAGTTACATAATCTGGTTTACTCTAATTCATTGAGATAAAAATTTTCTCTTGTTGTCATGGTTTCTTTCTCTTCATCTGACTGGTCACTGTAACCGGCTAGGTGAAGCAGGCCATGGATAAATATTCGCTTAAATTCCTGTTTTTTGTTTTCATTAAATTCTTTTGCTTGCTCAATAATCCTCGGTGCACAGCAAAAGAGCGTGCCCTCTATATCTTGAAAATTGGTGGAACTGCTATATCGAAAGGTAATAATATCGGTAATATAATCACGATCCAGGTGTTCCTTATTTATTTTAATGATCTCATTTTCACCAACATAGACCACTTCTATAAATTTAAAGGAAATACTTTCTTTACGGCTTACTGCTTTTGTTATAGCCTCATAATCAGGTTGGGAGAGAGGTAGTGGAGTTTTAGACTGATTAAATATTTGAATGTCAGCTTGTGTACCGGCCATCCTCCTTATTCTTCATCAAAGGAAAAACTGTCTTCATCAATAGATTCGGTAAGAGATAAAGCGACGGCACACATCATCAAATCTTCAGGAAGTTTGGTAAAATCACTATTTAGCACAGCTTCACTTACATTTGAATATAAACTACAGCCGGCTCCCTGCTCAATAATCAATCCGGATGTACGTTCGTCTTGTTTGCCAAAAAAGGTTACCTGCTTCAACATATCACTAGCGATAAAAGCGGTACAGTTATGGAGCTGGAGAAAAGTATTCTGAGCATAGACTGAAACCATATTGAGTTCTTCTCCATTTACATTCATTCCTAAATGGATTTCAAGAGCTAGTTTTCGGCCTTCCTCTTTGTTAACAACTTCCAGGCGAAATACATCATTGCCAAGGGGTTTGGCCTCGGTTTCTAAAATCCGGGCAATTTCATCAATATTCTCTTTTGTAAATTGGTGGACCATGGAATTTATATATGTTCTACAGGCATCTTATAACTTTAATAAAAGATACGATACACAGGCCAAAATAAGAAATTTAACTGAATACTATATCTCCTTAATTCAGTTGAAACTGGTCAAACTGCTTCTTGTTTTCCTCTTTGGATGAAGGAAGTGAAATCTGTGCTGCAGTAATAGCATCAACCCGGTCAGCCAGATCCAGTGCCTGTTGATCCTGTCCAGCCATAAAGTAGATTCGCTGTATAATAGTTAAATGGCTAATGGCAGAAGAAATTTGCCGGGTAATATTTTCCCGCCGCGACGAAACGTTCTGAATTTCCTGCTCAAGGGAGCGTTGTTTACTCATATTAGCATTCTGTTGTGCCTCGTTGGCTTCTTCATCCAGCCTGGTAAGTTCTTGCTGCATATCCTCAAACTTATCCATAGCTCGTTCTAAGTTTTTTAGAAGCTGTTTCTCTGCATCTTGTGCAAGCCTAACGGCACTACTGTCATTATCTACGCTAGCGTAATTATAGGCATAAAGTGATATCGATTGTATATTATTACTATTTGGATTAAATGGAAGTCGTTCTTCCCCCCATTTCAGCCAATAGTTAGCACTGTCTGGCTTACCAATTTCTTTATACTTATTAGCCAGTTCTGTGATACTAAATTGATAATTTCTCAACATGCGTCGAATATTCTCATCAAAATAAGCATCGGGATTATTCCATTCTCGGAACTGGAATTTTTCCAATCGTTTAGCATGCTCAGAGGGATCAATCCAACCGTAAGATCCATCTTCATGCCGTTGTGGAAC
>JBEPXF010000056.1:0-13237 GCA_041642075.1 Fodinibius sp. | reverse complement strand
GCCGGCGTGGTCACCACCCGGGCGCACGTGCACTATGTGGTTACGGAGTATGGCATCGCCAACCTTTACGGGAAGAACCTACACCAGCGGGCCCAGGCGCTTATCCGGATCGCCCATCCCGATCACAGGGAAGAGCTGGCCAAAGACGCCCGCGAGCGGTTCAATCAGTTTGAGGGGTAAAGGAAAAGTCCCTCAGGGTAATCCTCCCTTCCATAGTAGAAGCCGTCAAAAAACGCAACGTTGGATTTCAAGCATGTAAGGCGTCAAAAAAAGGACATTTGGTCCCTTGTAATGTAAGGCGCTTGATGTTCCGGATGGTGAAATCCGGGCTAATTTTCCATCTTGAGAAATCGGGCATTGACAGCTACAATGACGGTACTCAGCGACATCAGGATCGCGCCCAGCGCCGGACTCAGGATGACGCCCCATGCATACAACACACCGGCAGCCAAAGGAATGGCCCCTATATTGTACCCGGATGCCCACCACAGGTTCTGGACCATTTTTCGATAGGTGGATTTGGAGAGTTTGATCAGGGCGGTAACGTCCTCGGGATTGTTCTTCACAAGCACGATATCCCCGGTTTCCACGGCTACATCCGAGCCGGCCCCGATCGCAATGCCCACATCCGCCTGTGCCAGCGCCGGGGCGTCATTGACCCCGTCACCGGTCATGGCGACGTTCTTGCCCTGTTGTTGGACCTCTTTTACCTTGTCGGCTTTTTCGTCGGGCAACACTTCCGCAAACACCTGGTCGATGCCGAGCTCCCGGGCCACATAATCAGCGGTCTGCTGGTTGTCCCCGGTAAGCATGATACATTCGATGCCCATATCGTGCAGCGCATCGATCGCATTCCTGGACGAGGCGCGGATTTCATCTCCCAGGGCCACCGCTCCTGCCAGGGTGTCTTCGATGATCACAAACACCACTGTTTTTCCCTGGCTTGAAATCTCTTCGACGTCTGCTTCCGGGTAGTCCATTTCCTGTTCCCGGATGTAGCCCGGGCTTACCACTTTCACCGCTTTGCCATTTACGTTCCCCTCAATCCCTTTCCCGGTGATGGCGTTGAATGCCTCCGGCTCCCAGGTTTCATCCGCTTTCTCCAGGATGCCTTTGGCCAGCGGGTGTTCGGAGTTTTTCTCCAGGGAAGCCGCGTATTTCAGGATCTCCCCGTCGGAATGATCACTCCCGAAATTCAGGATGTCCGTGACGGTAAAGGTGCCCTCGGTAAGCGTGCCGGTTTTATCGAAAATAACGGCATCCAGGTTTCTGGCCTGCTCAAAAGCGGGCCGGTCGCGAATCAGAAAACCGTTGGTGGCGGCAATGCTCGTAGATCGTGACACCACCAGTGGAATCGCCAGTCCAAGGGCGTGGGGACAGGTAATGACCATCACGGCAACGGTGCGGTTCATGGCAAAATCAAAACTTTGTCCGGTAAAGAATATCCACGCCCCGAAGGTCAGGAGTCCCGCGGTAATAGCCACGATCGTCAGCCAGAAAGCGGCGCGGTTGGCCAGGTCTTGCGTGCGGGATTTGCTTTCCTGCGCCTCTCGTACCAGACTGATCACCTGGGATAAAAACGAGTCGTCCCCGGTCTTGGATATTTGGACGGTGACCGAGCCTTTTTCATTGACCGAGCCCCCGATGACCTCGTCGTCTTCCTGTTTGCTTACCGGCTTGGATTCCCCGGTGAGCATCGCTTCATTGACGCTCGTTTCCCCTTTCACGACAATACCGTCTGCCGGAATCTTCTCTCCCGGCTTGATCAGAACTTTGTCCCCCTCCTGCAACTCCTCAACAGGAACGTCTTCGGTGGAACCGTCATCGTTCACTTTATGGGCTTCCCCGGGAATCAAGGCGGCCAATTCTTCCAGCGCCGAGGAAGCGCTCATCACCGATTTCATTTCTATCCAGTGGCCCAGCAGCATGATGCCTACGAGTGTGGAAAGCTCCCAGTACAGTAGGTCGCCTTCAAAGCCGAATACCACGGCCGTGCTGTAGAGATACGCAATGGAGATTGCCAGCCCGATCAGCGTCATCATCCCCGGCTGTTTCTCTTTGAGCTCATCGGCCAAACCGGTTAGAAAGGGCCAGCCGCCGAAGAAATACACCACCGTTGAGAGCGCAGCGAGTATCCATGTATCCCCGGCAAACCGCCAGTCGACCCCCAGAAACTGTTGGATCATGGGGGAGAGCGCCATGATGGGGATCGTCAAGGCGAGCACCCACCAAAAGCGGAATTTAAAATCCTCCACCATCATTTTGTGATGTTCGTGATGGGAATGCCCTTCATCGCCATGATCATGATTATCGTGGCTATTATGATCGTCGTGCTCAGTGTGATTGTGATCATGAGCATGATCCTGTTTCTCGTGGTTTTTCTGTTGATCGCGATTCATAGAATATCCCTCTGTACTATTTGAATTGTCGTGTGGTCATGACGCTCTATGTTGGGGTAATATAATTTCACTCCCAATATAATGCGTTACATGCGGGGATGCATTATGGTATTATGGATCGTTGTTATAAAATTTTTGGGGAGGCATCTGATCCAGCGAATCATATGATCCTGATGAAACCTTGCATTATCCGCCAAACTTTTCGTATATAGCATTACTTTTATTATCTGTGCAAATCCAATCAAGTGACAATCGGGGATACATGTCCACTAATCTAAAAGAACTGGAAAAAACGATCACCAATTATATTCGCGAGGGCGAAGCCTACAGCGATGATTACATCCGCACGTGTTTTGCCGTCAGCGGGGTGTTCCAAAATGACGATGACCAATTCGACTCGGCCCGCATGAGGTACTGGTCAGTGTGCTGACTAAGAATGTTATTACGGAGGCAACCGATGATATACCACTGCGTAAAGTGGATGGACGGGCTATCGTCCCCGAGATCGATGGGAGCTACGACTGGGGTAGCGAAACCAACGACGAATACTATTGATCCCTCGACCATCGAAATGAGAATTTATTTATGTTCATCACGTCAGAAATTTTGTAGGGAATGGATTGCTCATCGATCGTACAGGCTGAGCGATTGCCATCAGGAGAGAAGCATGATGAAGATGATGATAAAACAGATAATCGACTACGCCAAGGGCCGGCTGTCTGAAAAAGAAGCTATGGATCTGTGTGTAGCCCTCATTATTAACCCTGAGGATTTGGAACTGCTGGAGTCTTAGCTAATGTGTAAGATGTATTTTGAGGAGGGAGGAGATACGAAAGGTGCTTGAGCGGTTTGGGTGTGTAAACTTAACTCTGTCCGGCTTGTTTAGTTTTCAGGGTTACGGGTTAAGTCCAGCGGCAGTCGATCGGGTTCATTGGTCACTCTCTCGGAGTTATCTGCCGGTATCAATAATCCAACCGCTATCGGAAATAGTTCTTCATTGATGCGCAATTGTAGATAAACAAGCCACCATCCCAAATCTCCTTCGGTCATACGGTTAGAGTCTCCCTGCCCAATGTTTGTCTATAACCAATATTTTGGTTCTGAGCGAAGCGTATTAGTTTATCCCAAGGCCGATGAATTTGATAAAGTGGACGAGCTATTTAAAAGATCAGCGGATATTTTTAGCCTGGATGGGGAACATATTGCGCGTGGATGTGTGCTTTATTTTATGCCATTGCTCTCAGAAGAAGGATTGAATTCTGATCTATCTATATATATATAATTATAGGATAGGTTGCTATTGCATCAAGAAAGCGAGATTATTTGATCGATTAAAACTGGAAAAAATATACTATGGCAAATTCCAAAATAAAGAATACAAGAGTTCTTATACTTTGTGCCGGTGATGGTACGCGGTGGGACAATTATTTAGGTGTGCCCAAACAGCTCATACCCATCAACGATGAGCCCCTCCTTAACCGAACTGTGCGGTTACTTTGCGATAAAGGCTATAATGACATTGCCATCATATCCCACGATGATCGTCTTAATTTAGATGGTTGCGATTTTTTTAAGCCGCCCCAATGCCGGTGGACCGTTGAAACCTTATTATCCACCCACCCACTTTGGTCAGAAAGAACCCTGGTGCTTCTTGGCGATGTTTTTTACACAAAGCAGGCACTGGCTACTATCATATCGTCCAGCCAAGGTGTACAGGTATATGGACGGTTTGGTCCGAGTCTCTTTACTTTCGGCCGATACGGGGAGCTATTTGCCATTTCGTTTGAGGAAAATGATCATCATAAGATGAAGAAACATCTTAATATTGCCCGTTCTAATGCCCTTTCAGGTGGCAGAGGTAAAATGTGGGAGTTTTATCGATCGCTGGCCGGCTTTCCATTAAATGAACATAAAAAAGAAGATGAAATATTTACGTCTATACACGATTTAACGGATGATATTGATAGTCCCAAAGAATATGATAAGATCATTAAAAGATATACCTATGCTGCTTCAAAAAACCCTTTAAAACAGCTTCTGGTATACTGCTGGGTGTATGCATTAATACCCACCCTTTACGTAAAGAAGTTTCTAAGACCCGTTAAGAACTACACCCTGCAATTGATCACCAAATGATAGAGGGTGTCGAGTTCTCTGGGATTCTATCACCTCTGATCCTGATGAAGTTGAAGTCCCGGATCATCAACTGTTTTTGCTATTCTCCATCAGCGAAGAAGTCCCGAAAAATGGAAATCACGAAGATAGATTCCCGGGAGCCTAAACAAAGCACATACCCTTAGCTAAGAGTCAAATAAAAGTTAAAAAAAGGCCGCTGCGGCAGGCCGTTATAAGCCTTTACAAACCAAATGATAAATAGAGCTGCCATAATTCTTCGCTATAAAAAGCCTGCAATTCGCTGGATAAATGATGCGGATCCTGTTGATGAAAATCCTGGCTTTACCGAAAAGGAGTTGAATCAAGATTGTACAGTATACTTGATTTCAGAGGAGGAAGCTGATAGTGATCAGACCGTAAAAGCGTGGATAAAGCGAAATTACAAAGAACTGTTTGAAGCGGAGCTTGACGGGTGGTATACCGATTCAGATCAATGGCCGAGCCCGCTGACCCTGAAATTATTTAATGAGTGGTTCACAGTTGAATGTCACTCTGTTTTAATTGACACCGTCGGGGGCGAAATATTTGATGACGGCTTATAACAAGTTATAACAAGCTGAATCGAGCGGACGGTTTTGCGTTACTAATTTAACTTCAAATACTTATATCACAGGTCCGCCAACCCCTGCCAGCAGAAAATACACTCTGCGCTCCTACCACAAGACCATCCCCAAAACTCGGCTATGGCTTCTAAAAAAGCTTCCGGTGTGCACGGTTGGTTCTTGTGATACGCAACGGTGTCCTTGCTGTCCAGTCCTTAATCCGCCTTAAGAAGACATACCCCGCCATTACCGGCCAACGAACTTGACGAAGATATAGAAAATGCTCAACGTGACAGTATCTGGAAATAATAAATGTCCAAATACTCCGAAGACATTCAGGTAGAGCAGCCGGCCATTGATCTATTTGATCAGCTGGAAAATCATCCAGACTTCGATCAACAAATTGCTTCTCCATTGTTATGAAGAAAAGGGGCAGGAGATTGCTTCAGAAATGACTAAAAGAATGCACTGGGAATTCGATAATTACAAGGGGCATGAAGTCAAACAAAGCGCTATTCCGCGCTGTTAAAATATATTGCTGAAGATGTGATATATTAAGCCGGGCATTTCAAGAGCTGCCATTCATTTTATTTAACCGCAACAATTAATGAATAGATGAATCACATTGAAGAGTGGATTGAATCACTACTGGTAAATACAGGAATCGCTGAAGAGTGGGCGGTCTATCTGCGGCTTATACTTTTTATCCTGATTCTGGTCCTGCTCTCGGGAATCGCTTATGTTATTACGAAACGGATTATCATCCACTATCTCTATAAGTTTGTAAGGAAGTCGTCCGTAGACTGGGATGATGCCCTGGCCGATTACAAGGTATTCAACAACGTAGCCCATATCGTACCTGCCATTTTAGTCCGCATCATGGCACCGGTTATTTTCGCCGACTTTGAGCAGGCGCTTCCGTTCATTATAAAAATAACGGACAGTTATCTGCTAATTGTGGGTATGACAATTGTCTTTGCCTTTCTAAGGGTTGCACAATACGGACTTGTTTCCCACCCCATATTTAAAGATAAACCGATCGCAAGCTATTTTCAGCTTGTAAGAATTATCCTGTATATCGTTACCGGTATCCTGGTTCTTTCCCTGATCCTGGAGCGCTCACCCGTCTATTTCCTTAGTGCATTCGGTGCGATGACAGCAATTGTCCTGCTGATTTTTAAAGATACTATTCTCGGGCTGGTGGCCAGTGTGCAGATGTGGTCCAATGATATGGTGCGGGTGGGCGACTGGGTGGAGATGCCCAAATACAACGCCGACGGGGATGTGATTGAAATTAACCTGAACACGGTAAAAATTCAGAACTGGGATCGAACCATCACCTCCATTCCGACCTATTATTTTATCACCGACAGTTTTAAAAACTGGAGAGGCATGCAGCAGAGCGGCGGGCGGAGAATCAAGAGGGCGATCTATATCGATTCCCAAACAGTAAAGTTTGTGGATCCGGAGATGCGCGAGGAGCTCAAAAAATATCACCTGCTCAAAGAATACCTGGAAACGAGGCAGAAAGAGATTGAAGAGTACAATGAGAAACATAACCTGGATACGTCCGTCTTGATCAACGGGCGGCGAATGACCAATCTTGGAGTGTTCAGAAAGTATGTTGAGTTTTACCTGAAAAACCATCCCCAGATTAAACAGGATATGACCGTGATGGTTCGCCAGCTCGGAACGGAGAGCCGGGGTATTCCCCTGGAGATCTACTGTTTTACCACGACCACCGCCTGGCTGGAGTACGAGACCATACAGGCAGATATTTTCGACCACCTCTATGCCACGGTGGCATTCTTTGACCTCGATATTTTCCAGGAACCCAGCGGCCGAAATTTTTCAACCGTTTTCCAGTCCTTGGAGAAACGTATTCCGACTGAAAATTAACCTTCTCCGTTAGAAATTCCCTTGTATGCGGTTCTGATCCTGAGGAATCTCCTTTTTGTGGTAGAAGAATAATGTGGCCCGTCTAACATCACATCCAAAAGTTATACAATCTATTGTAATGAGAGAATCATTTCTGAGGCTCGGTGCCTCCTGGTTTAGTGCACCTGTCATATAAGGTATGTAAAAAAAACCTAAAAACTTCACTGTTTTGGTAAGTAAAACGGTTAACGCTTATGGCATTTTCACAATGCTGTTATATAATCGATTTTAGTTACTGACCACACGTTAACGTTTGAGCCATGGATAGGTATTAATTATAAAAATCCCGAATGGCTCTGCAAAATGTACTTGCCATTTACCGTCGGCAACAATAAACTTATAAAAGCCTGCTGTAGGAATTCGGGCAAGTTTTTTCTAATGGCGTATCTTTATTTACTTGCGTTTTGGTTGTTGATAATTTACAGGATGGGAGTTTTTCGGGTTATTACTTCATAGATATGACGTGGATTTTCTTTAAGGAAGGGTAAGCATTTCTGCGTATACTCAATAGGGTGATCAAGCGAATTTATATTCCAAAGGGTCTTTTGGGGAATATTTAAGAAAAAAATTACGCTATTTTATAGAATCCTTTGAAAAATCGGATTTTAGTCAATCCCCAAAGCCTGAGTGCATTCAAAACCACGCCATATAATAATACAATATGTAAGGATCTTGAATGTGCTAAAATGCAGAGATTGGCCAAAAGGACAGTTTTGAAGGAGTTCGTATAAATAGATTAAAAAAATTACGGGGTGCCCTCCACTTTAGTCGTTTTAATTATAGAGAGGGGATATATCAGGCTACCGTTGGTTTTTTCAGGATGAAGTATTGGGAGCCAATTTTATTACATAACATAATTAGCTGCTATCTGGGATTAGTCAAGCTGATTATTTTTTATCAATTGATGGGAAAGTGTCTATGGGTGATGAAAAAGAATATCTGCAAGGAATCATAAACGGGGAGAGGTGGGCATTTAAGACGGTATTTCTGCGGCATTACGAGCCGCTCTGTAATTTTTGCTGGAGATACACCCGGTCGAGGGCGGTATCGGAAGACTTGGTGCAAGAGGTTTTTGCCGACCTGTGGGAGCTAAAAGAGACGCTGGATCCCGATAAAAGTTTAAAAGTCTATTTATATCAAGCCGTAAAACATAAAGGGTATGACTATTTAGCCCACCAGAAAGTAGTCAGAAAGTACCAAGCGGATCAAAGCCATGACCAACAAGAGGTAGTACATCAAAAAAAAATCACCCAGGATGATACCGCATTCATAAAGGCGGCTCGTCAGGCGATAGATACCCTCCCCCAGCGAGCACAGCAAACGTATGTGTTACACCGGCAAGACGGGCTCACCTACCGGGAAATTGCCGAAGTGATGGACGTGACCGTTAAGACCGTGGAGTCTCAGATGAGTCGCGCACTGGATATACTGCGCAGCCGGCTCTGCAATAATTCGCCCGACCAGGTGACCGAACGAACCTTCACGAAGATATTTTCTATTCGGAATACGGGTACTGATTAGCCCGCATTTCTCACAAAATAATTTTGTGAAGATTCCAAGCCATTGATGTATAGCATATTTCATTTGTTTTAGAGTCTTGTCACAAATGACACTCTGTCGTACGCTTCGAAATTTTCCCGTTTGCCGCGTTGTCAAAAACATGGTGTACTCAACGTACTCAGGTACGTTTCCGCCACCATTTCCGCGACGCCTTGCTGACGAAAAAATTTCTTGGTGAGAAAAGTGGATTAGTCATACAGGCAGATTTGATAGTAGAATACCTATAGTTATAAACCACAATTACTACCACCCAGCCTGATTCTTTTTTTGAAAAATTCCGAGAAATAATAATAAAAGTTGCAGGGTGGCCAACGACACGGCCGTTTTATTAATAGCGGAAATGGTAAAAGCCGAAGATGTCTAATGAACAAAGAAGTGCTGCATAAATATGTATTTGGGAATTGCACCCCCGGGGAAGAAGAAATGGTGGAGGATTGGCTGGGCGAGTCTCCCCAAAACAAAAAGATTATGGAAGAATTAACCCGCATTTGGGAAGTACCCCCCGGGAAAAGAATTGAGGTAGATACCTACAAAGCATGGGACGCTTTTAGCGAGCAATTTTTTTTAGATAAAGATTCCAAAACCAATAGGGTATCCACAGGCAATGCTCCTAATGCAGGTAAAGATCTCCAGAGGCCAAGGCAGCAAAGGTTACGAAAACCAAACTTTGTGGGGTATGCGATCGCGGCCGCAGCGGTTGTTCTGCTGACCGTTATATTTTATCACTTTCTCGGTTCACCTCCCCAGGATGTTTCCCAGGAGTTGGTCAAGCAGGAGATTACCACCGAAAAAGGTCAGCGGACGACGGTTCGGCTTTCTGATGGGACGCGTATCCACCTGAATGCTGAAAGCCGGTTGAGCGTAGCCGCTGATTATAACAGGGACAAAAATCGGGTTGTCTATCTTGAGGGGGAAGCCTTTTTTGAGGTGGCTTCCGATAAACAGCGGTCTTTTGAGGTCCATACGACTCAGTCGGTGACTCGTGTGCTGGGAACCAAGTTCAATGTGAATGCTTATTCTGAAGAAGAGAAAGTACAAGTAGTGGTTTCTGAGGGGAAAGTGACGTTAGGTTCTGGTGAGAACGCAGAGTCTCCCGAGGTTCAGTTAATCCGGAATCAAAAAGGAACAATTTTTTCAGATGGGGAGGTTACCGCATCGAAGGTATCGGATTTAGGAATATATCTGGATTGGAGCAGGGGGAGGCTAACCTTCCGGGACAGCCCGGTTAAAGAAGTAGAGCAACGATTAGAGCGCTGGTTTAACATCGAGGTTACTATAGCCGAGGGTATTACCAGTCAGAACCGGCTGCTGACCGGTTCCTTTAAGGATGTGCCTTTATCGAATGTATTGCACTCGATCGCCCTGTCGCTTGATATGGATTACCGTAGGGAAGGGCGTAGCGTCATTTTTGAGAAAAGTTGATAGCGAAATTCATAATAGATGCACTCAATTTTAAACTAATCGACAATTAATAACGATCAAATTAATAGTTATGGACAATAAAATACGGGATTTTATTTTGAAAAAGGTTGGCAAGATAGTACAAATCGGTACTGTATTATTGATCGTTTCTTCGGCAGTTGCTGTAGGCCAGGATAGAATGACACAGGTCGAGAAGAATAGTGTGGTATATAACGGTGTACCAATAAATCAGGATGCTGCTGAGTCTACAGTACTGAATAAAATTATCTCTATAACCGTTCAGGATGCCCCACTGCTGGAGGCAGTGGAAAAAATAGCTGTAAAGGCCAATCTGGAAATGGTGTATAATAGCAAATTGTTGGCTGAGAGAAATCGTACTATATCTATAAATTTAGAGCAGGTTACCGTTGATAAGGCGATTTGGGCGGTGCTGGAAAAAACAGGCCTGCGATTTGCTGTTTCGGCCGATAAGCAGTTGGTGCTTCTTGAACGAAAAGATGTTAAAAATTCTCTCCAACGAATACCTGTCGCCACCCAGGAGACCGTTTCTGGCACCGTGACGGACGGGCAATCCGGCGAAACCCTCCCCGGGGTGAATATATTAGTTAAGGGAACGACCACAGGCGCTTCTACAGATTCGGAAGGTAATTATGAACTAATGGTTCCTTCATTACAGGATACGTTGGTGTTCTCATTTGTGGGCTATCAAACTCAGGAGGTACCGATCGGGGGGCGTACGACCGTTGATGTGGTAATGCAATTGGAGGCTATTGCGGGTGGTGAGTTAGTTGTGATTGGTTATGGAACACAGGAAAAAGAATCTCTTACCTCATCTGTTTCAACATTAGGAGGGGAAGAAATTGAATCGGTGCCTGTAACTGACTTAAGTAACGCTATCGGGGGAAGGATATCAGGGGTAATGGTAAAACAAACATCTGGTCAACCAGGGAGAGATGGTTCTAATATTAACATAAGAGGTGTTTCTACTATTGGTTCATCGGATCCCTTGCTTGTTGTTGATGGTATACCAAGAAATTTTCAAGAGTTGGACCCTAACTCTATTGAGTCATTTACGGTACTGAAAGATGCGGCTGCTGTAGCTCCTTATGGAGTAGCTGGTGCAAATGGAGTTATTTTAGTAACAACTAAACAGGGACAGTCAAGTAGTCCAACTATCACATACAATGGTTATATGGGATTTCAAAATCCTACTACCCTTCCTGACTTCGTAAATGGCTATGAGTATGTAACTTTAAAAAATATCGCTGCTGAAAATGTAGGACAACCTAAACCATATTCTGAAGAAGCAGTACAAAAATTTAAAGATGGCAGTGATCCCGACAGATATCCTCCATATTATGATGTATGGGGAACTGTAATGAATGAAAATGCAATGTTAAATTATCACAATATTGAAATTGGTGGTGGATCTGATAAAACTAATTATTATGCTAATGTAGGATATCAGAATCAAGAAGGCATGTGGCATACAACTAATTCAAGAAAAATTAATTTATCACTTAATTTAGACGCTGACGTTACAAATACAACTAATATTGCGTTTAAAATTAATGGGAATGTTAGGGATTCAAAATATCCCCCTACAGATAGAGGAACTGGTACGATTGGTACTTCTACAGTTAGAACTTTTGAGTTAATCAAATATGCACATCCTGAGTGGGGGCCTTTGGTTTATAGTAATGGGATGTATGGAGCGCCTGCAATGGGATCAATATATGATAGTGGAAGTAGAAAAATAAATAGCACTAGAATCTATTCTCAACTTTCTTTAGAGCAGAATGTACCTTTTATCCCGGGTCTTCAACTAAAAGGTACAATTGCTTATGATCCTACTTTTGGTAACCATAAATTATGGTATACCCCTGTTCCTATGGCAAATGTTGATTTTTCTACAGACCCGTATACTTTTAGAGAGGGTATCTTTGGAGAAACCAAACCTAGCTTAAATCAAGAACACAATCGTTCATATCAATTAACTTATCAGGCAAGTTTAAATTATACTAATACTTTTAAAGATAAACATAATTTAGATATAACCGGGGTATTTGAAGCTATAGGAAATAATGAGTCGCAATTAGGAGCATCTCGACGGAATTATAATCTTTATATAGATGAAATTAGTATGGGAAGTTCCAGTAATGCTGATATGACAACAAGAGGAAGTTCCTCAAACGCAAGTCAAGTAGGGTTAGTATATAGGGCATCCTATGATTATAATGACAAGTATCTTTTTGAAGTAAGTGGACGTTATGATGGGCATTATTATTTTGCGCCTGATGATCGTTGGGGATTTTTTCCTGCCTTTTCTTTAGGATGGCGCTTATCGGAAGAAAACTTTATGAGAGAAAATATAGAATGGATAGATAATTTAAAATTGAGAGCATCTTACGGAGAAGTCGGAGCATTAGCAGGAGGACCGTTCCAGTATCTAAGCACTTATGGAGTTTATGGCCCTGGATATGCTCTTGGTGGAAGTGGTGTACAAGCAGTTTTTGAACGTTCAGAGCCGAACCCCAATATTACGTGGGAAAGGGCCAAAAAAGCAGACATTGGTTTAGAATTAGCCCTATGGGAAGGGTTAATTAATATTGAAGCAGATTATTTTTATGAAAATCGTTCAAATATGCTCATTGAACCTGATGTAGTAACACCTGTTGAGTATGGGATCGGTTTAAGTCAAGTAAATGATGCCATCATGGAAAATAGAGGGGTAGAATTATCAGCCGGATTCAACTATGATCTTTCAAATGATTTAAATATAGGTTTAAGTGGCACTTTCACATATGCTAAAAATAAAGTATTAGAAATATATGAGTCCGAAACAACATATAATAATCCTAACAGAAGAAGAACTGGACGTCCTTTGGGGACACAATTTGGATTACAGGCAGTTGGCTACTTTCAAGGTGATGATTTTGATTCTGAAGGTAATTTAAAATCAGGAATTGCCAATCAACCATGGGGGGAAGTACAGCCAGGAGATATTCGCTATAAAGATATTAATGGAGATGGTGAAATTGATGCTGAGGACCGTGTACCAATTGGAGATCCCTCGAGTCCTCGCATTATATATGGATTTTCTCCTAATGTAAATTATAAAAACTTCAATGTTAATGTCTTGTTTCAAGGGGTGGGCAATGCAGATCACTATTTCAGCACTTCCGCTGTTTGGCCTTTTCA
>JBEPXF010000055.1:0-13460 GCA_041642075.1 Fodinibius sp. | reverse complement strand
TGTTATGCTTTAATGCAAAACAATATCAGAATTACCTCTCTATTTTAAGAAAGCTGACGTGAAATTATAATCCTTCATGAAATAACCAAACCGCACTCCAAAATTAAATGTAAAATAATGTAAATTATACTTGATAAAATCTGAAGGTCTTTTACATTGCCCTTGTGCAAACGTTTTCGCATAAATCGAAAATAATCCCGCGGCCATCAAACTTTTTGTTGGTTTTTTTACTAGAAAAGGGAAACTAATCAATATAAATTTAAATGATATGCTAACAGGCTTCTTTATCTGTGCATTCAGAATACAAACATTTCTTTTAAATTTTAAAACAAAAATAAGGGACTGAAATATGGGGAAATTGAATACGATTAAGGTTTTAATCTTTATAGTTTGTGTTGCTCTATTCGGAGGGATCTCTAGCAGTGCTTACGGACAAGGAGCCCACGAGGTGAATGGGACAGTCACCTCAGCCATGGATGGAGAAACACTACCAGGAGTTAATATTTCGGTAAAAGGGACCTCAGCAGGTACCTCTACCGATGCAAATGGTGAATATTCACTAACTGTTTCATCGGAAAGTGATACACTTGTTTTTTCATTTGTAGGGTATCAAAGCCAGGAAGTGCCTATTAATGGGCGTTCTACTATCGATATTGAGCTAGCCTCTCAGGCTATCGCAGGTGACGAAGTTGTAGTAGTAGGGTATGGTCAACAGGAATCTCAGGATGTGACCGGTTCAGTTTCATCTGTTTCTTCTGAACAGCTGAATGAAGTTCCGGTATCCGATCCTGCCTCAGCTCTACAGGGTAGATCCGCAGGGGTCATGGTTTCAAGTACAGGTAGTGGCACACCGGGAGAAGATGTAGTTGTTCGCATTCGCGGACGGCGTTCACTTACTGCCGGTAATGATCCTCTATTTGTGGTTGATGGTATCCCGTTTAGTGGAAGTTTAAATGACATCAATACGGAAAATATTGAATCCATGGAAGTATTGAAGGATGCTTCTGCAACGGCCATTTATGGATCCCGTGGTGCTAACGGTGTTGTGCTGATCACCACCAAGCGTGGGGGAGATTATCAAACACAGGTTTCCTACGATGCTTATTATGGCAGGTCTATTCAGCTCTCAAATCCGGATGTGTTTAACGCAGAAGAGTTTGCAGAAATGAAGCGTGAAGCACATCGTAATGCCGGAGACTATGGCGGCGATGATGAAAACATATTTAACGGACCAGAGTTAGAGTCACTCAGCAATAATCAATCTTATGATTATCCCGATCTCGTTACCGATGATTTTGGTTATCAGCAAAGCCATAATATTACTATTCAGGGAGGAAATGAAAGTACCCAGTTTGCAATTAGCGGTAACTTTTTTAACGAGGTTGGCATTATTCCGGGTCAGAGTTTTGACCGCTATAATATGCGGATTAATCTGGACCATGATGTCAGCGATAAGCTTCGCATTGGTACTTCCACCTTACTCGCACGAAATGAGCGAGATGTAGGTACGAATCCTTTTGGAACAGCTCTGTCTATGAATCCGCTCGGAGATCCATATAATGAAGATGGAACGCTGGATTTCCGACCAACTAATGACGGGTTGATTGCCAATCCGTTAAATGATCTGGTTCCGGGAAAAATGCTGGATGATCGAAATAGAATGCGGATATTCAGTAATATTTTCGCTGAATATAATATATCTGACAACCTTTCATACCGGTTGAATTTCGGTCCGGATCTTTCTACCTACCGGCGCGGCGTATTTCAAGGTACACTTACTACTGCCCGGGCCGAAGGAACCCCCTATGCCGAGAAAGAGGAACAGATAAGTTTTGACTATACGCTGGAAAATATAGTGAACTATCAGCAGACATTTGGAGACATGCATGATATTGACGCAACGGGGCTGTTCAGTATTCAAAAGAGTAGCTGGGAACAAGATGTTGTCGCGGTTTCCGGATTGCCTTACGAAAGTCAAAAATTCCATAATCTTGGTACCGCCAATCAAGCCGAAAATTTTGACAGTTATCTTTCGGAGTGGGGGATCATGTCGTTTATGGGACGTGTTAATTATCAGTTAGATGAAAAGTACCTGCTTACTGTTAGTGCACGTGCCGACGGTTCTTCCCGACTTGCCGAGGGCAATAAATGGGGAGTTTTTCCCTCCGCAGCCTTGGGCTGGAGGATTATTGAAGAGTCGTTCATGGACGATCAGGATCTGTTTTCTGATTTAAAATTAAGGGTCAGTTATGGTGTTACTGGTAACACGGCTATTGATCCCTATCAGACCCGAAGCTTACTTGGCCAAACCACTTACCAGTTTGGAGATCAACCCGGTTTCGGCTATGCACCAAATCAGATTTCTAATCCTAGATTGCAATGGGAGACCAGCAAGCAGTATAACATTGGATTAGATTTTGGCCTGTGGGATTCAAGAGTAGCTGGTAGTTTGGAGTTCTATCAGACAAATACGACAGATATGCTCCTTGAACGGAATTTGCCCATTACATCCGGCTTTGGGTCAATACAGGAAAACATTGGTGAAACCCGAAACAGAGGTCTGGAAGTGACACTTAATACCCAGAATATAGCTGGTAATTCACGGGATGATTTTAGCTGGAACAGCGATATTACTTTTGCCACTAATTCCGAAGAAATCATTGCCCTGTACGGAGATGGCGAGGATGATGTCGGAAATCAATGGTTTATCGGCGAACCGCTTACCGTCTGGTATGATTATGAGAAAATCGGTATCTGGCAGTCAGATGAAGCCGAGGAAGCCGCCTCGTACGGACAGGAACCCGGTGAAATCAAGGTTAAGGATCAAAATGAAGACGGGACTATTAATGAACAGGATCGGGTCATCCAAGGTACCAACATGCCTGACTGGTCTGCCGGATTCGACAACCAATTTAGCTACAAAGGTATTAGTCTTTCCGTCTATTTGTACGCCAGTGTTGGTCAAACCATCGACAATTCGTTTAATAGACCGAATATGATTGGCCGTTATAATACTGCTGATCGTGAATACTGGACACCGGACAATCCTACTAATAAACAGCCCCGGCCCGAAGCAGGTGTCGAGTTTCCACTTTATGGCTCTTCCCGGGGATATCAAGACGGATCGTTCTTGAAAATTCGCAACATCAGGCTGGGGTATAATTTCTCACCACAACTGACTGATCAATTAGGAGTCCAGTCTCTCAGGGTTTATGCTAATGCAGAAACACCGTTTCTTTTTTCCAAAACGGGTAATATTGATCCCGAAAATTATAATGGTGTAATTGGCGGAAGCGTGCCGACCACTCGCCTTTATACAGTTGGTGTCAACATTAATTTTTAATGATTAAGGAATTAGCATAATGAAGAAATTAATATACTTGTCAATAATATCTACGTTAATACTCCTCTCATCTTGTGATTCATTAAATGAGGAGTTAGTATCAGAAGTAAGTACCGATACGCATTATACCACACCCAGTGGTTTTGAGGATGCTGTAAATGCTGCCTATGCGCCGCTGCGTAATTACTATGGAAATAATGTGGGAGCATATCTGGAAGAGTATGGGACTGATCTCGTCCAGAATGCAGGTCATGGTGGATTTCACCACTATAACCAGTATACGGCCGCATTAAACTCGGAAGATGGCATTATTAATTCCCATTGGAACAGTACGTATCCGGCGATTAATACCATCAATGCCGCCATTAATCGGGCTGATGAAGTAGAAGATATGAACGAAACCGAAAAACAAACCAGATTGGGCGAAGTCCACGCTCTTCGTGGGTTTTATTACTTTTTGCTGGTTCAGCATTTCGGGGGTGTTCACCTGACCACGGATGAGACCGTTGGTGTAGAAACCGAAGCTAATCGAACCGATCCATCCCAGGTTTATGAACAGATCGTAAGTGATCTTGAGATGGCCATCAGTAACCTGCCATCTGATCCGAGTGATCAGCAGTATGGGCGTGTAACTGAGCCTGTTGCCAAGATGATGCTTTCCCATGTACTGTTGACACGGGGATATCAGGACTTCGCAGGTAGTGATGACTTTAGTCGTGCGGCAACGCTGGCAGAAAGTGTGATTAATGATTACAGCTTTCAGTTGGTTGATGACTACGAACAGATCTTCGCCCACGATAATCAGCAAAATTCCGAGATTGTATGGTCTATACAATACGGTACGGAACCAATAATTAATGGGCCTGGCAATCACAGCCATGTGTATTATCGTCCTTGGTATGAAGTTTACAGTGATGGACTTGTCAGAACTTTGGAATATGGTCGTCCCTGGATCCGCTACAAGATGACGCCCTTTGCGCTTGAAAATTACCGGCCAATCGATCAGGATTCCCGTTATGATAAAAGCTTTCAGGATACCTGGAAGTATAATGATGCCGCGAGCCTGCCTACGGAACAATATCCCAACGTTTCGGTCGGAGATACGGCCATCTATATAGATCCGGACATGACTGCTCAAGAAGTTGAGGCACAACAGGACGATACCCCGTATCACTTGCAATCCTGGGCAACTACCCACACAGCGGAGAACATCAATATGTTTCCCAACCTGAAGAAGCATGACGATCGTCAACGTCCTGACGTGAATGAATATGCCGGTACCAAAGATTACTATGTATATAGACTGGCAGAAGCCCATATGTTTGCAGCAGAGGCTCATTTCAATACGGGTAATTTACAAGCGGCGGCCGATCATATTAATGTCGTTCGTCGGCGTGCTGCGTGGCCGGGACAAGAGGCTGCTATGGAAATTTCGGCCGGAGATGTAACACTCGACTTTATCCTCGACGAGCGAGGCCGTGAGTTTTACGGAGAGTCTAAACGATGGACTACGCTCAAACGCACCGGAAAATTAATTGAAAGAGCTGAACTATATCCCGGAAAGCTGGGCGATGAACCATCAAGAAATGTTTCTAATCTGAAAACTACAGCTGAGGAACAGTATGGGAATAATGGTTATAAATTCTTGTTAAGACCCATTCCGGCTGATCAGCGAACAAGGACAGATGGAGGTTATCCGCAGAATCCCGGGTATTAAATAAGTAGTCGTGAAATAGTAATACGAATAACCTGATTATTGACAATGCCTGAAAAGGCATCAAAACCTCGGCTCTTCTTCCAAAGTCTTATAAAAAAAGACTTTTGGGGAAGAGTTTGAGGTATTTCAGGATGATACTTCAATTTCTGATTAGATAGTTTTAACGACCAAATTGATAAGAATAACGGATCAATTCTTGCATTATATCTTTATCAAAGTAGGTGTGCTGTTTTTGATTGTTGGTTTTACCGCCTGCTTGAATAGCTCTAGAAACGGAAGTGATGAGTCGTTATACGATACAGAAATTCCTTATGCCGTAGCAAACACTGGCACCGATTGTATGATTTCTTCACTAACTGGTTATGCCGACTTGGATACAATTCAACATATGCCTGATCCATTTCTGGATATGGCTGGAACCCGAATTACTAATATTGATGACTGGCGCTGTCGTCGCGCCCAAATTGGTGAGCAGGTACAGAAGTATGAACTGGGTAAAAAACCCGAAAATGTTCGGAAAAAGGTATCCACTACCCTTGATACAGATACTACAATGACCGTTACCGTTGAAGAAAACGATACTACGATCTCTTTTGAAGTAGCTATTAATTATCCCAACCGTGGGGAAGCACCCTATCCGGCTATGATTGGAATTGGACGCTCATTTTTGAATAATTCGGATTTAGACAGCCTGGGAGCGGCCGTTATTCAATTCCCCAATAATGAACTTGGGGAACAAATGGACGGCAGTTCCAGAGGTAAAGGGAAGTTTTATGATATTTATGGTAGTGACCATACCGCCAGCGCCATGATGGCATGGGCCTGGGGTATTAGTCGCTTGATTGACGGACTGCAAACCACCGAGGACACCTATCAAATTAATACCGAACGGCTGGGGGTCACCGGCTGCTCACGCAACGGCAAGGGAGCCCTTATGGCAGGTGCTTTTGATGAGCGTATCATACTCACTATCCCACAGGAGTCCGGTTCGGGTGGGGCTGCCGGCTGGCGCATTTCTGATGCCCAGTATGAAAGTGGAGAGGAAGTTCAAACCTTACGGCAGATCGTTCACGAAAATGTGTGGTTCACCGAGGATTTCGAAAAATTCAGTGAAACAGCGGAGAAATTGCTCTACGATCACCACTCAATTATGGGGATGATTGCGCCGCGGGCCCTGTTGGTTCTTGAAAATAGTGATATAGAGTGGTTGGGGGATGAAAGTACTTATACCACCTCTGTCATTGGAAGGGAAATATGGAAGGCAATGGGTATTCCCGATCGCATGGGTATCTCTCAGGTTGGGGGGCATAATCATTGTCAGTTACCTGATACTCAAAGACCTGAAGTAAATGCATTTGTCAAAAAGTTCCTTCTGGACGATTCAGCAGTAAATACCAGGATTGTAAGAACGGATGCTGATTTAGATGCTGATCTGGAAAAATGGGCTCCATGGGAAACCCCGACGCTATAGAAAATGTCTGATGCTTTTTTGTTAGATTGTATTACTTATAAAACGATTAATTTCAATTTGTTAATTAATTATCTAGAATCACCACTATGCAAAATATAATATCAAAATGGGCCAAGGCTCTATTATCTTTTTTATGTATCGTTTTAGTAGTCTTGTCTACTGGTAATAAATTACAAGCTCAATCTCAGGAAATTGCTGAATTTACTGTATATGCAGGCGATAATGAACGTATCAATACACCTGTCAGCGCCTCGCTGGATGGTATTCCCCTGGGACTCCAAACAGGTCAGGAGCTTCAACTCTATGAAATAACAGATGGGAAAGAAGAATTGGTCGCCTCTCAAATAGATGCAGATGGTTATGATAAAACGCTCCGCTGGATTTTAAAAGGGGAAACTCCTGCCGGGACACAACGGAGTTTCTTGTTGAAAAGAGAAAAAGAAAGCGATCGATCTGGAAATAATGAAAAAGCAGTTCAGTTTAAGGACGATGGCAAATCCTTAACTCTGATGGTTGAGGATAAGAAGGTATTGAGTTATCGGTACGCACCTATGCCGCCACCAGAAGGGGTTTCAGAACTCTACACGCGCAGTGGATATATTCACCCGCTCTGGTCGCCGGAAGGGGAAGTGATAACAAGAATTCAGCCTTCTGATCATTATCACCACTATGGTATTTGGAATCCGTGGACCAGAACTACTTTTGAAGGTCGTGAAATTGATTTTTGGAATTTAGGAGACGGGGAGGGAACGGTTCGGCATAAATCTCTTCCCACTACCATTGAAGGGGATGTATATGGCGGATTTGAAGCGTTTTTAAATCATGTGGATCTACAAGCTGAAACTCCCGATGGTGAGAAAGTTGCACTCAATGAAAAATGGGAAATCAAAGTTTGGAATGCGGATCCTGAACAGGGGATTTGGCTGGTTGATTTTGTTTCCAGGCTTAATCCTGCCACGGAATCGCCTCTTACTATTGAAGCGTATCGCTACCAGGGATTCAGTCTACGGGCTACCGAAAAATGGAATGACGATAACGCTACCTTATTGACTTCTGAGGGTAAGGATAAGAGTAACGGGAATGCAACCCGGGCTCGATGGACCGATATTAATGGTGTTTCAGAAACAGAATCGGGAACTTCCGGAATATTATTTATGACTCATCCGGGTAATCAAAATTTTCCTGAGCAACTCAGAATATGGCCGGAAGGAGCCAACGGGGGAGAAGAGAATGTCTACTTTAACTTTAATCCCGCCCAGGAGCAGGATTGGAAGTTGGAGCCTGGCAACAGTTATAGCCTTAAATACCGCATGATGGTGTATGACGGTAAAATTAAACCCGCTAATGCAGAGCGTTATTGGCAGGATTTTGGAAATCCACCCAAGGTTGAGGTTCAGAAAAAAGTTCTTAGCGGGAGCCGGATATTAGTTTATACTAAAAATGGAGAAGGATATGTACATGACAACATCCCCAACAGTATTGAAGCAATTGAAGAGCTTGGCAATAAATATGATTTCACGGTAGATGCTTCTGAAGATCCAGCGGACTTTACAGAAGAAAATCTAAAAAAATACGATGCCCTGATCTTCTCCAATACCAATAATGATATCTTTAATACACCGGAACAAGAAGAAGCTTTGCAAAACTATATGGAATCGGGAGGTAACTTTGTGGGTATACATTCGACTTCGGGATCAGAACGTGACTGGCCCTGGTTTTGGAGTCTGGTAGGAGGTACTTTTCATCGCCATGCTCCCTTTCAAGAGTTTACGGTGAATGTGACAGATAAAACGCATCCTTCCACCTCATTTCTTCCCAATAATTGGGTGCGGGAAGATGAATGCTACTATCTCAAGCAGTTGAATCCCAATGTGAATGTACTCTTGCATGCGGACATGACAACAGTTGAAGATGAAGAAAAGGCCGAATATCCCGGTCAGGTATTCGGAGATAAATTTCCTTTGGCCTGGTATCATGAGTTTGAAGGTGGACGTTCCTGGTATACCACGTTAGGACACAGTGTGGAGGACTATGATGATCCAGTCTTTGTAAAACATATTCTGGGCGGTATTGAATGGGCAGTATCGGGAGGATCTCTCTAATAAATTATCAAAGCTAAATATAAATTTTGGAATACAATTATGGATAAGACAAATAATGATAACAGTAAGATGTCACGGCGCGAATATTTAAAAACATCGGCGATGGGGACAGCAGGACTCTTTTTTGCTCCTTCCATTGTACCTTCTTCGGTAATGGGATCCAATCCACCGAGTGAAAAGATCAACATTGGACAGATTGGCTTTGGCCGGATTGCCCGGGGGCATGATCTTCCTGAAACGATGAAAAATGATGTGGCACGTGTGGTTGCAGTGAGTGATGTGGATTTAGACCGGGCTCGGGATGGTAAAAATTTTATTGAGAACTATTATGCCGAGGAGAAGGGCAAGAAAAATTATGTAGATGTAGATGTTTACCAGGATTATCGGGAGATGCTGGAAGATCCTGAAATTGATGCTGTCATTATCAGTACTCCAGATCATTGGCATGCACAGCCCGCTATTGAGGCAGCTTTGGCAGGAAAAGATATTTATCTACAAAAACCGGCCTCTTTGACTGTTGAAGGGGGACGGGCTATGAGTGATATCATTCACCGCACGGGTACCGTTTTTCAAATCGGTAGTCAGCAGCGTTCAGTCAATCCATGGCCTCAGTTTAAGCGCGCCTGCGAACTGGTGCGTAACGGTCGTATTGGCGAACTCCAGAGAGTGGAAGTCGGTCTTCCCGGCGATCCTGGTGGAGGCGATCCGACTCCCATGTCAATTCCCGAAGGGCTGGATTATGATATGTGGTTGGGCTCAACTCCTGATGTGCCTTATACGGAACAGAGAGTACATCCGCAGGAAGATTATTCGCGCCCAGGCTGGCTGCGAATTGAGGCTTATAGTGCGGGTATGATTACCGGATGGGGTGCGCACCATATTGATACAGCGCATTGGGGAATGGGTGTCGAACATACAGGACCAGTTGAAATTGAAGCAACGGCCGAGTTCCCGACAGACGATCCGAATTACGAAGGTCTCTGGAATGTTCACGGAGATTTCCAGGTAACCGCCAAGTATGCCAACGGTGTTGTAATGACCGTCGGCGGGGATAATAAACAAGGTGTTCGTTTTGAAGGATCTGACGGCTGGATCTATGTTAAACGCGGTAATGTGGGCGTTACGGACAGTGATCCGGATACCGGTGACGAAGGAGAGAGTCCTTTTCAGGCCAGTGATCCAAAAATTCTGGATTCAGAGATTGGGGAGAATGAAATTCATCTTTATGAAAGCCAGGAACAGCACGACAACTGGCTGAAATGTATTAAGTCACGGGAATTACCGGTTGCTCCTGCGGAAGTAGCTCATCGATCCTGCAGTGCCTGTCTGATATCTCATATTGCAATGAAACTACCCCGTAAATTGCATTGGGATCCGGTTAATGAACGCTTTAAAAATGACGATCAAGCGAATTCTATGCTTTCCCGTTCACAACGGTCGCCCTGGGGCATAAAGCATATAGATGGATTGAAAATATAATCTGTTATTAACTGGTATTTATCATAATTGATGCCTGTTTACTACATTATGTTTGATCATTTTATAATGAAAGTAAGCAGGCATCTGAATTTAAAAAGAGGAAAGAAGTGAAGAACTTATCTTTAAAATCGTACGTGTTTTTATTTATGGTGTCTTTAGCATTTTATTCCTGCTCAAATTCCGGTTCCGATAATGATAATAATGGGGCACCGGAAAATGAGTTTACAGGCGCCGATAACGAGGTCAAATTAATGACGGTAGATCCGGGGCACTTCCACGCAGCTCTGGTTCAAAAATATGGGTATGATCAGGTTGATTCCGTGGTGCATGTATATGCTCCTGAAGGAAAGGACCTGGAGCTGCATTTGGAGCGGATTGAACAGTATAACAACCGCGAAGAAGACCCTACAAACTGGGTAGAAGAAGTCTATACAGGTCCCGACTTTTTTGAGAAAATGCTGGAAGAACGGCCCGGGAATGTAGTCGTACTTTCAGGCAATAATGCTAAAAAGACGCAGTATATTAAACAATCGGTAGACGCCGGACTAAATGTGTTGGCTGACAAGCCGATGGTAATTAAACCCGAGAAATTCTCAATGCTTAAGGAGGCGCTGGCCCAGGCTCAAGAGAATGATATCCTGCTGTATGATATCATGACTGAGCGTTTTGAGATTACCACTCTTTTACAACGGAAACTTTCGCAACATTCCGATGTTTTCGGGACACTGGAAAAAGGTACTCCTGAAAATCCGGCTATTACTAAAGAGAGCGTTCACTATTTCTTTAAGTATGTCTCTGGCAATCCATTAATTCGTCCCGGCTGGTTTTTTGATGTCGACCAGCAGGGAGAGGCGATTGTCGATGTTTCCACCCATCTTGTTGATATGATTCTCTGGGAAACCTTTCCTGGAGAGGGTATTGATACCACACAGGTAGAAGTTGTGGAAGCCGACCGCTGGGCTACCGAGATGACACCCGATGAGTTTGAAAAAGTCACTGAAATGGAGCCTTACCCTGACTATCTAGAAGAAGATCTGAATGATGAAAATAACCTGGAGGTCTATTCCAATGGTTCCTTTGTATTTAAGGTGAATGGAGTTCATGGGAAGGTCTCAGTTGAATGGGGATATGAATCTTCTGAAGGCGGAGATACCCACTATTCAATTATGCGGGGCAGCAAGGCTAACTTAGTAATTAGACAAGGCGAAGAAGAGGACTATGTTCCCACTCTGTATGTTGAGCCGGTGAATGATAGCGTTGATGATGAATATGAAGCTGCTCTGCAGGATGCCATTGATGAAATTGCCGAAGAATATCCCGGCCTTTCACTAAATGACGCATCTGATGGCTGGCAGGTGGTTATTCCCGATGAACACCGGGTAGGCCATGAAGCTCATTTTGCTCAGGTTACCGAACAGTATCTACAATATCTTGTCGACGGGGAAATTCCCGAGTGGGAAAGAAAAAATATGCTTACGAAATACTATCTAACTACTCAGGCATATAAAAAGAGTCGATAAGATTGGAATAATAATCCTGGTTTTAAAAACTGATAAAGCTGTAATTCCACTCTATTCTTCAATCCGTTTCCAATTGTGATAAAAAATGTTCCAGTAAGTGGACTTTAACGGAATGGATGAAGAGTGGTTGCAGAATAAGGATTATTTAATTCACAAATCATCTTCAATCGAATTAGAAATTAATGCAGAAGGAACGTTGTAGTAATAATCTTTGCCCATACCGGTATTTTTCGTATTTGGCTTGTTTTCTTATTTCTTTTTATGTGTTTTGGCCTACAGGTTTGCTGGCTCAAAGTAATGCAACTGTCGATAAAACTATTGATATCAAGGCTATTTCGGGATTGAAGTATGACAAGGTCCGCCTGGTGGCTGAGCCCGGTACTACCATACGGATCAATCTGGAGAATGACGACGAGATGATACATAATCTGCTCATTGTCAAGCCCGGTACCCGAATGGATGTAGTCAAGCTGGCTGAATCTATGGGAGAGGGAGGTACGGAAAATAGTTATGTTCCCAGTACATCGGATGTCTTGGATAGCACGCCGCTCCTCGATCCCGGGGAAGAGGCTTCTGTGGTATTTGAGGTCCCTGAAGAAGAGGGAGTCTATCCCTATGTGTGTACCTATCCAGCTCATGGAATGGTTATGTACGGAGCTATTTATGTTACCAACAGCCCGGAAGAATTGCCACCAATTGAGGAAGATTCCAACATACCTGAACAGGTACGGGATGAAATGGCAGCTTCCAGTTCTATGCATCCATATCCAATGGAAAAGCCTACACTTACCCGTCTCTTTATGCCGGAATCAAGTCCCGCTGCCATTGCCGTGGGAATGGAAAAGGATCAGTCATATAACTGGGATGCGGGCTACAGTTTCCTCCGTTACGCGTGGGATGGTGGATATATTGATGCCAGTGATCAATGGAATGATAAAGCCCATGAAGTCGCAAAAGTGGTGGGAGATATCTACTATCGGAATACCACCGGTTTCCCTTTTCGGATTTCTAATCCGGACTCTGTTCCAGAGCCCGATTTCCAGGGATATCGTATGGTCGATGGATATCCGCAATTTAAATATAAGATGGGAAATATTACGGTACATGAACTGATCTTACCGTCAGAAACCACACCGGGATTTCAAATAAATTATACGTTGGAAAATGTACAGGAACCGATCTGGTATATGTTAAGTGACAATGATAATATTAGTATCGATTTCTCTGAAGGTGAAAGAGAAGGAAACCGGATAAAACTGGCTCCCGAAGAGGCCAAAGAGTTTACAATATCAATCGTTTCAGATGAGTAGGATGAAGTATAGAATACAACAAACTGTTAGAGATCTTTGTAAAACCGGTGTACCCCAGTTTTATCGGCCGATTTATCAGGAGCTAATGAATCGGATAATGTCACCAGTATCAAGGTTTTCATCCAAAGCGATCCTAGTTGGTGTCATTCTATTTGGAGTGCTTCTAAGTTCAGCCTGTCAGCAGGAAGAAACAAAGTCCGAAGGACCGGCGTATAGCGTTGAAACGATTGAAACACCCGAAGGCTTGAGTGTAGAAGCAGGGGGACTTGATTTCTTGCCCGATGGACGTATGGTCGCATGTTTTCGGCGGGGGGAGGTGATGACCTACGATCCCGACACCGAGGAATGGGATCTGTTTGCCTATGGACTGCAGGATCCCCTGTGGATTAAGGCGGTTTCCAATCATGAGGTTTATGTAATGCAGCGTGCAGAATTAACTCGAGTTGCCGATACCGACAAGGATGGAAAAGCTGACCTGTATGAAACAATTACCGATGATTTTGGCATGTCAGGGAATT
>JBEPXF010000054.1:0-13518 GCA_041642075.1 Fodinibius sp. | reverse complement strand
GTATTATCATTTTGCATTAATGCTATAAAACTGTCTTCAATATCGGGCGAGGTCGGCTTTATGCTAACTCCGGATAAGCCGGCATCCAATAAATAAGCCTTTAGTTCATCAATATTGGGTTCTTCCCGTTTGTCGGTATAGTGTATATACTCTCCGAACGGCTGTACGGAATGGGTCCACTGATACCTGCGAAGCTCATTTATAAGCCGATACATGCTGGTAGCTTTGACGGCCAGAATCGGTTTCCGGAATGACCGAACTATATTCTCTGGGGTATCGACCTGGAGAATTTTCCCTTCGTCAATCAGTGCGACCCGATCGCACTGCTCGGCTTCATCCATATAAGGCGTTGAGGCGATGACAGTAATGCCTTCAGCATTCAATCGCTTGAGCATTTCCCAAAACTCCTGCCGCGATACCGCATCCACTCCCGTTGTGGGTTCGTCCAATACAAGTAACTGCGGCTTATGGATAAGCGCACAGCTTAACGCCAGCTTCTGTTTCATTCCACCGGATAGGGCGCCGGCCAATCGATCTTCAAACTTTTCGAGCTGACTATAAATCGGAGCCACCAAATCGTAATTTTCTGCCAGTGAGGTACCAAAGACCGAGGCAAAGAAATTCATATTCTCCCGCACGCTTAAATCCTGGTACAGCGCAAACTGTCCGGGCATATATCCAAGTTTGGGACGAATGGAACGGTAATCTTCTATAACATCCAGACCCAAAACATTAGCCGTTCCGGAATCCGGCTTGATTAACGTTGTCAGAATCCGAAACAGAGAGGTCTTTCCCGCCCCGTCGGGACCGATAAAGCCAAACAGTTCTCCCTCTTCCACCTCGAAGGATATGTCATCCAAAGCCGTAGTCTTGCCGTAGGATTTACTTAAATTTTTGACTTTAACGACACTCATGGATTTGTTCGTTATTGGTTAAAATTTACCTCTCCAGGCATACCTATTTTCAAGATTCCATCGGGATTAGGTACACGAACTTTCACGGCATACACCTGTGTTACCCGTTCCTCCTTGGTTTGGATCATTTTGGGGGTAAATTCTGCTTCAGAAGCAATCCAGCTTACCTTTCCCTCCATTGCCTGGTTTTCCTCCGCATTTTTATCAACCAGTACCTCAACTTGCTGTCCCAGCTTCACCGATGGCAGTTGTGCTCCACTGATATACACCCGGAGCTCCAATGTATCCAAATTGGCAATTTCGTAAAGCGGTTGGCCTTGGCGGAGCATTTCATAAGTCTCCACAAAAGAGGAAAGGACCGTTCCGTTTACCGGATTTATTATCAGCGCATCGTCAATCTGGTCGTCCATCTGCTCAATACGCGTCCGGGTAATCTCCATTTCAGCTCGAATGGATTGCTTTTCAGTTTGCAGGGCTCGAATTTTTTTCTCCATAGTCTGTACTTTGGATCGGGCATTATCCAGCTGCTGCCCGGTAGCGGCTCCATCTTCGTGAAGGGCTTCCGTCCGCTTCAGGTTAGTTCGGGCCAGGTCTAATTCTTCTTGCTGTACCTCAACCTGCGCATCTATGTTCTCAATTTTAGAACGGACTGATTTTAATTGTGACCTCAATTCTTTCATCTGCAGCGACAGGCGAGTGGTATCCACCTGACCAACCTGCGTATTCTGATCAAGGCGATCTCCTTCGTTAATGGTGTATTTTATAAGTTTGCCCGGCACCTCTGAAGAGATTGACGTTTCGGTCGCTTCAAATTGCCCGTAAGCATCCGATTTATTTTCGGAAGCGCAGCCATAAGAACCTACCATAACAAAAACTGCCAGTATTATAAATTCAAATAATTTTAAAACCTTTATTCTGTTCATTTTCCCGCTTCTTTTAAATTCGTTGATTTATTTTACCTGCTCTTGTGATCATATTCCCAATGTCGTCAGGTATTCCGCCTTTGCCTGCGACAGGCGCACCCGATTGATATAAAGTGAAAGACGCGCCTGATTTGCACGGGTTAGCTCCGTAACATACTCCGTAGCTGTAATCACCCCGTTTTCAAGCTGACTGGCACTTTCCTCCACCACCTGTTGACGTAGTTCAATAATCTCCTGGTCCCGCATCATATTTTCTTTTATGGATTCAATACGCTCGCTAATACGATCAAGCGAAGCATTGAGCTGACGCTGAAATGCTCGTTGATCCTGATCTATCTTTTGCTGCTCGATTTTTAAAACCTGCTGCTCCCTATTGGCATTAAAAAAACCCCATACATTCCATTGTACCTTCAATCCAGCTATATAGTAATCGTGGAAGTCATCATTCAGAAAATTGAGTCCGGGACGTCCGTATGCCGCCGTGCCAAATGCAGAAAGCGAAGGCATTCGCTTAGTTCGCACCAGCTCTCTCTGTTTTTCTAATGACCTCCGCTGGCTTTCAAATAAGTCCAGCTCTGAACGTTTGGGGTACAGGGATTCGTAGTTAGGTTGTTCTTGCATTAGCACCAGTTCGGTTTCAGGAGTAATTTCTTCTCCTATAATTTCACCTAATACATTGTATCCAGCCCTAATATTTGAATAATTATCAATGGAATCCTGGCGGGCGCTGATTAGTTCTGCTTCTAGAATATGTTGTTGGCTGGGAAGCAGTATTCCGTTTTCTACCTGCGAGCGTACAGTGGATAACTGTTCTTCCAGGTTTTCAATCAACAAGCTAATGGTTTTAGCTTGCTGTTGAGAGAGCAGGATACCGAAATAGACCTGGTCGATCTGGGAGCGTATTTGTTGCAAGTTTACTTCTGTAGCGTGAATTTGTTGCTCTCCTTTGGCTCTCTCCAGCTCTTTTTGGATTCCCACCGATCCACCATTAAAAATCGTCTGGGTTACATCAACCGAACCCTCGTATTGATCTTTACTGACGCTCGGCGGACCTCCTCCGCCAGGCAATCCTATCTTTGTCACTTCCGACTGGTAAGTGGCTTGCCCATTTATCGTGATATCCGGAAAGTAACCGGTATTTGCGTTATAAACGTTTAGTTCAGTAATCTTCTCCTGGAGCGCTATCTTTTTCGCTGTGGGATAATGTTCATATGCCTGCTGATAGCAGTACTCCAGACTGATTGAATCGGGTTGTGTTCCTCCCAAAATTGACAAAACAGATATTATGGCAATCGTTGAAAAAGTCATGGTCTTTGATAGTTAATTCCACTCAGAATAAAATCCACCAAAAAAGGCTTTCGCTCTTTGAGAAATTTCAGGAACTGCTTTTCATCGAATTCAAAAAACACCTCGACCATCGTTCGGGCGATATACGGAAAGAGGATAAGGCCTACAATACTTATCAATAATTGCGTGGGATCTACCGCATCCATCCGTCCTTCTTCGACGGCTTCTTCAATTTGTCTGGCAAATTCAGCTGGTGGATGAATGCCCTTTTCTTCGATAAAGCTACGAAACCGGTCGGGGTTTTGATTCATCTCATAAATGATGAATTGGGCCATCGTGGGATTATCATTCAGGAAGCCGTAATAGGTATCAATAAGTCGCTCTAATTTTTCATCAAGTGGATCTTCGGAACTGAGCACCTCAAATATTATTGGAAAAAAGCGACTCACCTCCCGTTGGTAAACTTTCTGGAAGAGTTTGTCCTTATTGCGGTAATAATAATGAAGCATTGATTTATTGATGTCTGCTTCATCGGCAATTTCCTGCATCCGGGCGCCGGCATAACCTTTTCGCTGGAAAACCCGGCTGGCCGCCTCAAAAATTTGTTCTTCTGTATCTGATTTATTTTCGCTCATAATAAAATCTTTGGCTTAACATTCTGTAGGTAAACTAAATAATCTAACTATATGTTTCAACTATTTGGTTGAATATTTTAGTTAACTTCCTGAAAAGTAGCGTAGGAAAAACAGAAAAGGCCCGTCAGCGTTAATCTTACGGGCCTTTAGAGATGTATATCTTAAATATTTTAACCGACTCTAAGTTTTAAATCCTCAATCTTTTCAAGAATTTCACCCCTATCCATTTCCTGGTAGCGTTCGGGGAGCAGCTCTTTAGATGTGCACTCAATAACCGCGCTAAGGGTCTGTAGCTCTATTTCCTCCGGATAGGTAGGCGGTAGAAAATCATTTAGAGCGATATCCAATATTTCAGGGGTTACTTTTTCCAGTCCTTTTGCCGCAGCTCTAAATTTAGCCCGGGTCAATGCTGCTTCCATGTCCGCGCCCGAGAAAGTTTTAAGCCCCTGCTCAATAGTCTGCGGTATATACTCTTCGGTAAGTTCCAGCCCTGTCTTATTTTTCATAACTTCGAACAGTTCCACACGTTCCTCTTTAGTGTGGGGCGGAAACAGTGCCAAATGTTCCTCTGCCCTACCTTGGCGCTTAAGATCTACCGGCATCAAATCAGGGCGAGCTGTCATCAGAAACCAAAGTATGCGTCCCCTATTGTGTGTATCACTCATAAAAGTAGCAATTTGAGAAAAAACCCGGCTGGACACTCCGCTGTCTCCACTGGCATCGCGGTCCCCCAGGTAAGCATCGGCTTCATCAATCATTACGGCTACAGGCGCCATAGCCTTGAGCAATCCCAGTATTTTTTCCAGATTCCCCTCAGTTACTCCCTGCCATTGACTCCGGAAGTTTTTGAGCTTCACCATGGGGATACCCACTTCGCTCGCAAAGCAGTTAACTAAAAAAGTTTTACCCGTTCCCACGGGTCCGCATACGAGATATCCCATCGGGAGCACATCGCGCCGGCCATTTTTCAAGGCTTGCACAGCATGGCGAAGATGCTCCTTCACCTTGGTATGTCCCGCTACGTCGTCAAGCGTGTAATGAGTTTCCACAAATTCCAGCAAGCCGTATGCTTCGGCTTCAATCAGCTCTTTTTTGGCTTCCGAAAGGCGGTTGTGCGTTATGGTCTCCTTATTTTCACGGGCATTGGAAAGAATACTCCGGATATTGATGAAATTCAGTCCTGCCGTCTGCTGGGCTACCACTTCGGCTGATACATTCGACAGTTCCTCGAACTCATCTTCTCCCACTTCAAAGTGGATAAAATCTTTCCGCTGCTTTTCATTAGGAATATTTATTTTGAGCTCGTTAGTATAGGGATTCTGAACCAGCGTTTTGTTCAGATCAGCCAGGTTTTCAGTAAGCAGCACCGTTGTAAAATCCGCCGCTAAAAACATGGGATCATGAGCCCAGCGGGACAGATATACCATAGAGGTACGGTCTTCGGAGCCCGTAGAACCGGCCTCATTCATTGGCACTATGGTTTCTGCATAATCAATAATAAGGGCAATACTCTTTTTGTCATCTATACGCAGGCGAAAATACTGCTCCAACAGGGAAAAGACACCTACGGGATCCTTGGGAAGCTTATTCGCATAGTCGGTCCCCATCAGTGAATCACGTCCCGATAACGCACGGTTGAAATCCTTTTTTGACTCTCCGTCTCTAAAATAAATACCCGAAGAGCGGTCGTAGAAAATGACGTAATCCCTTGCCCCAAAAAATTCTTCCGATAAAAAAGTCTTCAGTCGAACAAAACTATTATTCTCTCGGTCTAACGGAACCAAGTCGTGAACATTCCCGTGCAGTATAAATTGGTTTATCGTGCGACTCAGATATTTTTGTGCAAATTCCTGCGCCCAATCGGGATAGTGGTCAAACATTCGGTTAGCGGTTAGCGGTTAGCGGTTAGCGGTTAGCGGTTAGCGGAGGCTGGTGATTTCTAATTCTCGTGTCAAGGATTAATTTTGATTATTTGTTATCAGCTCGAGGTTTAAATGTTGAAGGTTGAAAAGTTTAAGGTTAACGTTCAACGTTTAACCTTCCTGCCTTTCAACTTAATACTTTTCATTATCTGATGCGCCTATTGTACTGAAAAACTGATACACAGATCACTGTCTGACTATTCTCCCTTCATCAGTCCATCATTACCAGTTTTACCGTCTCGATACGGCTCGGCGTAGCTTTACTGATAATTACTTTGTTGTTATCAATCATCAGCTCCTCATTTACTTTGGGGATACGTCCCAATTCATTAATAATATAGCCGGCCACCGTCTCATATTCATCGGTATTTGCCAACAGATTAATCTCCGGATACTTCTCCAGCAAATCTTCAATTTCAATACCTCCACTCAGGATATAGTTATTTTCCGAAATTTTCTTCATAAAATAGTCTTCGGTATCGTATTCATCCTGTATATCTCCAACCACCTCCTCCAGCAGATCTTCAATGGTTACCATTCCGGCCGTTCCCCCATATTCGTCTATCACAATAGCTACCGAAATATTCGTTTTCTGAAATTCAGATAGCAGATCCTTTGAGCGTTGAGATACAGGAACCAGCTTAACCGGCCGTATAATTTCGGATAAATTCCGTGGATTGCTAAATAAATCGTAAGCAAATATAACCCCGATAATATCATCTATGCTTTCCTGATAAACAGGTAGCTTAGAATAGCCAGAAGAAATAAATATCTTGAGGGTTTCTTCAATACTACTATTCTTTTCCACGGCTACAATATCGGTACGTGGAATCATAGACTCTTTTACCCTCATATTGGAAAGCTCCAACACATTATGCAGGATCTCTGAATCCTCTTTATCCAGATCTTTCCCTCCATGATCTCGCAATTCCTGAAAAATCATTTCTACATCCTGACGACTAAAAAGCTGATCGGATGACACACTTCCCGGCTGTACCATGCGAATCACAACCTTGGAGGCTCCGTTAGCTACTGATATAAGAGGCTTAAAGAGATAATAGAATATTTGCTGCGGGATAGCTATAATACGCATCCACCAATCGGCGTGAGTTCGAAATAACACTTTGGGCAGAATTTCACCAAATATCATAATAACTGCCGACGCTATAACAGTCTGCATGATAAGAATAAAGGTTACAGAGGGAGTTGTCCCTATCCAGCTCTGATAAAAATTTGTCAGGGGAGTAACCAGGAAAATAGCCATCAATGTAGCATATAGCACATTGGCGATATTATTACCTACCAGCGTTGTACTTAGAAAAGTTTGGGGACTGCGTACAAACTGACTGACCGTCTTGCTGGTCCAGCTATTGTTGCGAGAGGAAATCTCCAGTTTTAACCGGTTGGCACTTACAAAAGCCATTTCAGAACCGGAAAAAAATGCACTAATTAAAACCGTTATAAGAATTAAAAACAGTTCTGTCATTTAAACAATTTGGTTAGATAATATCTGATTTACTTAAGGTATGTTTAGAGCCTGAGTACCCATCTAAAGATACAACCAGAACTACATATAAAAAAAGCTTGTTATGCCTCAATTCACAAATATAGCTATTTACCTTTAAAATCGGGTTTACGTTTCTCCAGGAAGGCAGCGGTCCCCTCCATAAAATCTTCTGTTCCACAGAGCTCCCCGAATAACTTGGCTTCTGTACGATAACCTTCACTTTTATCGGAGGATAAAACCGCTTCAATTGCTTTTTGGATGGCCAGAGGTCCTTTAGAAAGCATTTGCTGAACAAGTTTTCGTGCCTCTTCTAAGGAATTTTCTTCTGCTACTACATTCACGAGTCCTATTTGCTGTGCCTGTTCCGCATCTATTTGTTTACCAGTCAAAATCATTTCAAGTGCTTTAGCGCGACCTACAAGCCGGGATAATCTCTGGGTACCTCCATAACCCGGAATAAGTCCTAATCCAACCTCCGGCAAGCCAAATACAGCATTACCCCCTGCTATCCGTAAATGGCAGGCCATCGCCAGTTCGGCTCCCCCACCCAAGGCATAACCGTTAACAGCAGCCACCACCGGTTTCCGGCTATCCTCTATTTTCTGGAATATCTGCTGGCCTTTGCGGGAATTTTTTTCTCCAGTTCCTTTATTAAGCTCCCTGAGTTCCTTAATATCAGCCCCCGCTACAAAAGCTTTTTCTCCTGCACCGGTCATTATAATAGCTGATACGCTATTATCCCTTCTAAGGTTGTCGAATACTTTTTCTATCTCATCCAGCACTTTACTGTTCAGAGCATTTAACTTTTTGGGACGGTTGATCGTAACCGTAGCAATGCCTAGCTTATCCATTTCCCGGATAATAGTGTCGTAAGAATCACTCATATTCAATTTACTCTTTTACGCGTTTAGAAGAACTGACATTCGATTCCTGCTGTTTTTTTTCCATTTCGCGGAATTCAGCGTCCAAATCGATACCTCCGATATCTGAGTGGAAGGGTAAAATTTCACGATCCATATCATCAATAAGTTGTGACGTCTCTTCCACTTCACCTAACAAGTTATCCAGCTGGAGGCCAATTTCTTCGGGATCGCTCATTGTCATCGACTGTTCATAAATATATTGAATGGCATCTTCAATGGTTTCAATATGAGTTTCGCAAATCAGGTAGTTCTCCTTCGCTAACTCAAACTTTTTTAGCCGCTTTCTGAGGATGGCGACTCTCCGTGCCGTTGTCTCCTTTAGGCGATCAGAATCCATATTCTTCATCTTCCGCTCTTCTTTCTCCACCTCTGCTTTCAGCCGTTCTTCCACCGAAGTATTCATATACAACTGATAACGTTTGTGCAGATCCAGCAGATTAAGATAGTTTGAGCTAAGATCCTCTATTTTATCACGAATATTTTCAAGTAATCCCTGTGAACTATATGGCAACTTATCAAAATTCTCCTTAATGAGTTTTGTGAGGTGCTTCAAACTCAAAAAACGTTTTTGACTCTTCCGATCCAGCTCGTGGAAAATCGTCTTATCATCTGTAGCATCTTTTTCGTGCAGTTTTCGAAACTTTACGTTTTTTCTAAAACGGGGTAAACGGGGGACAATCCCTAGGTACATTAACTCAACTCCAAAGGCAATGGTCAGTGTAAGGCTGGCAACAGAACCCATACCACTCATAGCAAAAGCAGAGATAGCGGCCACCAGAAGCATCCCCAAATTAACCGGATGGAGAAAAGCTTCGCGTGTAAAATTAATTGTTTCTTCTTCACTCATAATGGTATCTAATCCTCCTCACTACTATCGGTCGTTGTGCTCTTATCAGCCTTTGAAGACAATTTAGAACCGGGTCCGATGGTTTTTTCCACCTCTAAGGAACCGGCTTGATCCTCAATTTCTTTATAAAGCATTCCCATCTCCATTTTCAACTGCTTTAATGTTTCTTTAGCCTTTGCACGGTCTAATTGTTCATCCAGCTCCTGAGTCTCCATTGACTTTCCTTCAGCACCTCCTAAATCCTGCATAGCCATATCCAACCTTGCTTCTGCTGATGCTATTTTATGTTTTACAGAAAATAATAAGTCGTCAAAAGCTTCCAGCATTTGGCTTTTGTCCATATCGTGAAGAGCTTCTGCAATCTTAACTGTCTTTTGTTGACGGGACATACGCTTCTTGGTCTCACGCATCTTACGGTAGTGAGCCTTATACTCTTCCTTTAAACGTTCCCGTTCTTCGCGACTGTCGGAGCTCATATTTTAGCAGTTAGCAGTTAGCAGTTAGCAGTTAGCAGTTAGCAGTTAGCAGTTAGCAGTTAGCAGTTAGCAGTTAGCAGTTAGCAGTTAGCAGTTAGCAGTTAGCAGTTAGCAGTTAGCAGGCTGCCGATTTCTAATTCTCGTGTCAAGAGTTAATTTTGATTATTTACTATCAGTCAACCGGCTATTGTTTTTCGGCGGCTACTTGACTATAAGCTGAGGACAAACTTTCAACATTTAACTTTTAACCTTCAACTTCTAAACTTTAGCCTTTCCGCTTAAGACTTAAAACTTCTCACTTTACACTTTTAAGATTTCGACCGTTCTTTTTTTCCAATTGTTTTGCCGGATTCTTTTTCAGGTGCTTCATCCTCAATTTCTATCTCTTTATCAGTAGGAGAGCCTACACTTTTTTCCTTTTCCTCTTCTGAAGCATCCGTTTTACCCATCTCTGACTTAAATTGTTTTACCAGTTCATGGGCCCGAAGTTTTTCAGCGTTGGCTTCAATCTCCATAGCATCCGTATCAATACTATCGAGTGCCAACTCCATGCGAGCTTCATTTTTAGCTGTTTGCTCATTCACCCGATTCAGCATTTCATCATGGGTCTGATCTAATCCACCGGTTTCAAACTGTTCCAGAGCATCGGCCACTTTTCCCTGCCATTCAGCTCGCTCATTAGCCCGCAAAGCTTCCTTGGCTTCCTGTATCTTACGATCTTTTTCCTTTACAAAAGCTTTTTTGACCTTCAACGCTTTTTCATAGGCTTGCTCGGCAAACTTGAGTTGTTCTTTAGAAGAGGAGAGATTTTCCTTTGCCTGTTCCAGCTGTAGCGCATAACCTTCGGCTATATCATCACGATCGGCATTAATGGCCGACTTTATTTTAGCCGTCAAATCATTGATGCGCTTTTCATATTTCTTAACCTCTTTCTGCAGCATTATCATATTTGCCTTGACAGTGGCAATATTCTCATTCATCTGGGGGATCTGATCATTTAAATCCCGAATGTTTTGCTCCAGTATAAGCTTGGGATCTTCCATAGAGCTTACAAACCCACCAAATATCGACTTAATTGCACGAATGAATCGTTTAAACATAATATTGTACTTTTATTAGATTTTGCCCTTGCCCTAAGTGAATAGCCTGCGTTTAAACAGGTTGTTCACATACAAAGTAAAGTTAGATTATTTTCTCGATATTGCAATTTTTATCGTATTAATCTTTAATCGGATGCACCCCCTTTCGATCAACGCGATGCGTAATCATCGTCAATGGGCTCGGTTTTTGCTGTTTAATCTCGAATGCATCTTCTAAAGTATCCACTGCAATTTCTATGCTTTCTTCGTTGTTCGTAAAACCGGCAGCTAATGTTTCACCTTTTTTCAGATGTCCACCAACTTTCTTTTTTAAAACCACGCCCGCTGCGGGATCTATATCATCATCTTTTGTTTTACGTCCAGCCCCCAATTCCAGGGAAGCAACACCAACCTTATAGGCATCCAGTTCCGCTACATAACCGGTCTCTTTCGCTTCAATAGTAAAACGATGTTTTGCCCTGTTATATTTTTCAAAGTCTTTCAACACCTCAGTATCTCCTCCCTGCTCCGTAGTAAGCTCTAACCATTTTTCAAACGCCTGTCCATTTGCAACCGCTTCCTTACTCATTGCTATTCCCTCTTCAACCGTATCAGCCTTACACCCCAGCCAAATCATAGTACCGGACAGCATATGCGTAACTTCCATAACATCCTCCGGACCTTCTCCCTGCAGGGCCTCCATCGACTCCTCCACTTCCAGCCAATTGCCGATCTTATATCCAAGCGGCTGGGTCATGTTCGTCAGATAGGCTACCGTCTCTTTTCCAAAATCTTCCCCGATTGTTACAAGAGTTTCAGCTAGCTTGCGGGCGTCTTCCTGTTTTTTCATAAATGCTCCCGCGCCAAACTTTACATCCAGTACCAGCGCATCAATTCCCTCGGCCAGCTTTTTACTCATAATGCTACCGGCAATCAGAGGGATGGATTCCACAGTTGCCGTCACGTCACGCAGAGCGTACAACCGCTTATCGGCAGGCGCTACTTCCTCCGTCTGACCTGCCATCACCATCCCACACTTTTGCAGTATTTTTTTATATCGCTCGAGGGTTATATCTACCTTAAACCCGGGTATGGATTCCATCTTATCCAGCGTGCCTCCCGTATGTCCAAGCCCCCTACCGGATATCATAGGAACCGGCACCCCGTAACTGGCTACAATGGGTGCCAAAATGAGCGAGAGCTTATCCCCAACGCCACCGGTAGAATGTTTATCGACTTTGATGCCATCCACATGGCTCAAATCGAGTACGGTACCAGAATGCAGCATTGCCTCCGTAAGGGAAGCCGCTTCCTGTTCATCGAGTCCATTTAAAAAAGCAGCCATAAGAAAGGCGCTCATCTGATAGTCGGGTAGGCGATCAGCGGTATATTCTTTAATAAGATAGGCTATCTCTTCATTCGTCAATGATTGCCTATCGCGTTTTTTCTTAATAAGAGATACCGTGTTAAAACTCATATATTCCTATATCTTATCTTTATCTTGAAGTATTGTAATAACGTGTTTTTCCCAAAAAATTAACAACTTATTCATGATATCCGTTTTCGCTGATCAGTACCTCTATCAGATCGATCATTTTCTCCCGGATCAAGTTGAACTCCATTTATATGATCCGGCTAATGGGCTTCCAGACGGATTACCCGAGGCACATGCACTACTTATACGGACTGTAAATCCCATCAATGAAAAGAGTCTGCCGAACATTCCGGATAAACTTTCGTTCATTGGTACCGGATCCTCGGGTAGCGATCACGTAGACCAGGTTTATCTCCACGATAATAATATCGTTTTTGCCGATGCAGCCGGATGTAACGCCCGGTCGGTGGCCGAATATGTAGCCACCAGCCTACTTATCTGGTCTGACAATACAGGAGATCCTTACCATGAGTTTTCGGTAGGAATCATTGGCATGGGACACGTGGGGCAACAGGTTAATAAATTACTGCAAAACCTGGGGATAACCACTTTTGGATATGATCCTCCGAGAGCAGAACGAGAGGCTGAATTTAGATCGGTGGAACTGGAAACGGTTTTGGGAGCCGATATCCTGAGCTTTCATACTCCACTGAATTATAGTGGCAATCATCCAACCTATCACTGGTTAAATAGCAAAAAACTCAAGAGCCGGGCATTCGACCTTATCATAAATACGGCCCGTGGCGGAGTTGTGGATGAAGGAGCACTCATAGAAGCCCATAAGAAAGGGACAGTTCGTCATTTTATCCTGGATGTGTGGGAAAACGAACCACAGCTAAAACTAAACACCGCCCGACAGAGCTATATTAAAACTCCCCATATTGCGGGATATTCTGTTCAGGCTAAGCGTAATGCCTCCAGGTTTATTGCGGATGCGCTTATACGCCATTTCGATCTTCCATCTGCAAAGAATGTGGAGACTCCTTCTCCCCAAACCATTACTGATACTGTTGAATCATTTTCAGATATTGGAGAATTAATTACACAACTGCATCCCATACGGCGATATGAAGAGAAACTCCATCGTATCTTACAGAACAACCCGGATAGCCGAGGGGAACTGTTTAATAAATTACGGGCAGAATTTCCGCTGAGGCAGGAATTTAATAATATCAGGCTTCCTGAAGCTTATTTTAACCGCTACCCGGTGCTTCAGAAGCTGGGCTTTCAATCATTAGGATAATTACTATGAAAGGTCGAAAAGCTGTTTCGCAGTGCGGTCTGTTTGCCGGATAACTTCTTCCAGGGAACATTCTTTTACTTCAGCTAATCGCTCTGCAGTAAAACGGACAAAGGCCGGTTCATTTCGTTTTCCTCTTTTGGGAGAGGGAGCCAAATAAGGCGCATCTGTTTCCAACATCATCATTTCAAGGGGAAGTTGTGTAACGGTTTTGTCTACGCCCGCATTTTTAAAGGTAAAAATACCACCTATCCCCAGGTGCAATCCCAAATCAAGCGTACGTCTGCCCTCCTCGACTGACCCATTAAAACAATGCCATACTCCTCTCAA
>JBEPXF010000053.1:0-13525 GCA_041642075.1 Fodinibius sp. | reverse complement strand
GGAAGATAAAATTAAGAAGGTGTTTCAGGGCAATTAAGAAAGCTTAATTAGGATTTATTTGCATTTAGTTTTACTTTTTAAGTAATAAAAATATCATCTTATTCAGGTTGGCTTATAATAAAAAAAGTTATGGCTTTCTATCCTAAAATAACTATATACATCACTCTTGCTGTACTAATATTTACGTTGTCTAGTTGCGACTTTTTATCGGCTGACGGCAACTCTCCCTATGTAGAACCAGAGTTTTCAGTAACTAATGACGTTACCAATCGATTGACGCTTTATGATGATATCGAGAGTAGCGAAAGCAAAGCTAAACCCTCGAGTGGTATTGAATCAGAGCTCAGTGTTGCAGCGACAGTTAGTCCCCCTACGGTAAATACTGAGGCTACAAGAGCCAGTCATCTCGATTATGATGGAGAGTATATCCATGTAGGATATAAGACCTTTGGTGAGAAATATGGTGGTGGCGTAGATATATTCTCGGCCGATGGTGTTTTAGAGGATTCGAATCGTTCGTTTCAGGGAGATGATTTTGATGTTCAGGAAGTAGTATATGATAGTGAGGAGAATGCAATTTATATAGCGGGTGCCGTAAAGGGTAAAATTGCAGGCGACTTTAAAGCTCAACTCTTAAAACTAGATGCAGAATCAGCAGGTTTGCTGGAAAGTATTAGCACGGAAGGCAACTTGGTAAAAAGTATTGACCGGACAGATAACTATATCTATGCTGTATCAGATCAAAACCATATGTATCGGTTTGGTAAGAGCTTAGATACTTCTGATTTGCTGGAGCATAATGAAGAAGTAAACTATCGGTCAATTTTGACTGAAATTCCTGGTGAGGTTTTCACCCTTGACCAACAGGGAACGGTAAGGAGAGTGAATCATAATTACAACGGCTATAGAATAACCGTAGATCTGATTGGAAATTCCGGACAAAACGAAGGTCCTCGTTTACAAGAGGGTACTATTGCCCGTCTATCTTCATTTATTCATACAAATGGTCGTGCACATGTTTTGGCAGCACTAAATGAGTTTGGATTTTCTGTGTTAGATGCAGAGGGAGCTGTTAAGTGGAATAGTAGAACGGATTCTGAATCAATTGAAGTACAAAACAGACATTATACTTCAGTAACAACATTTGAGCCATCAGGCTCTCCTGGAAAAAATACCACTTATGTATATGCTGGTGGAAGCGATGAAACCGGTAACTATATTGATATTTTTGAAGTCCCCAATGGTTTTAATGGAAAGGGATTAACGTTGGTCAATAGTCACAACTTGGATGAGTTTTCTGAAATCAATTCAAGTGGTCAGGTTAACCATATCGTTGCAACTCAGAAGCGTTTATATGTTGCCAAAGGCACAGATGGTCTTATTATATTTGATCTGGAATAGGAATTATTTTGAGTAGTCCTTAGAAACCTTGGTTTAATACCATTACCAAGCGAATTACTATTTATAAGTGCCATAGTATCGAAAATATCTCGATGCTATGGCACTTTTTATTTATGACTAAAATTGTCGCTTCCCACAATTTAATTTATTTTAGCAGGTTAATATTTATTAAATACTTATAACTGTAAATGTAATGTTATATGATTTGGCAGGATAGCCATTATCTTTGGTTTGTGTTGTTAGTGCCGATACTTGTAGGTATTGTTTATTGGTATAACAGAAAGATGAGTACAAAAAGGGAAGAATACTTTGGAAAAGATCTTTTTCAGAAACTACGTACAGGACTTTGGCCCTTGGGAAATCGTATCCGTCAAATAAGTCTTTATGTGGGCTTAACCCTGCTTATAATTGCTGCAGCAGGTCCTAAAATAGGGACAGAGGTTCGTGAAGTGAAACGACAGGGGGTAGATCTTCTTGTAGCTTTAGACCTTTCTGCAAGTATGAATGCCGAAGATGTGAAGCCGAGTAGACTTGAAAAAGCGAAATACGAGATAAGTAGACTCATTGAAAATTTAGAGGGAGATCGGGTGGGGCTTATTGTATTTACCGGAGAAGCTTATTTGCAATCCCCTATGACTTTAGATTATTCTGCATTGAGGATGTTTTTGAATATTGCCGAAACAAATCAGATGCCATCCTCTTCAACCGATTTTAGTGCAGCTATGGAAACAGCAGCAGAAGCTTTTTCAGATGAAGAAGAATCAGAATCGGAAAGTCAGGCATCAAAAGTACTTCTTATTATTTCAGATGGTGAAAACCATGGAGATAGTTATGATGCCAGTCTACAGAAATTACAAGAGGAAAGTGTATCCATATATACTTTGGGATTGGGAACAGAAGCAGGAACTAATATTCCCTTATATGATGAGTCAGGTTCTCTTATTGATCATAAAAGAGATGATGAGGGACAGATTATTGATACCCGGCTACAAACAGAAGTGCTTCAAAATATAGCAAGTGAAGGAGGGGGTGAATTTTATGAAATTCGCAGCGGGAGCACAGGAATCGACGCTTTTTTGGGTCGGATTGATGAACTCCAACAGGGAGAGTTTGCCAGTCAGGAGTATGCCGATTATAAAAATCAGTACCAATGGCTGACTGGTATTGGTTTAGCATTTATACTATTGGGAATGATTTTCCCCTATTATAAATCTTCATAACTTATATTAATTTACTAAAGGGCTTATTTTTTAAATAAAGAGCCTTCTAAGCATGAATAATCGATGATCAAACTTTTTATTACCGACCTTGACGGTTGTATTTCAACTCCTTTTAAAAAGCCTGATTGGAATGTTCTTTCCGAGATTCGACGGATTAATGAGCAACATGTCGATGATATGGCTGTTCCACCGCTTAGTATCTGTTCAGGACGCCCCCAACCTTATGTTGAGGCCGTGGCGCAATGGTTGGGTATTCGCCATCCGGTATCTTTTGAGAGTGCGGGTATCTTTCATATTGATAAAAGTGAAATAGAGTTTTTGCCGGTTTTTAACCAAAAAGCGGAAGAACAGGTACACGAACTTAAACAATGGTTGAAAGATGAAATTATCGCTGACTATTCAGGGATGATGCTTGAGTTCACAAAGCGTATGGATGCTGGTATTATACACGCAGAAAAGGAGATTATTGATGAAGTTTTCCCTCAAATAACCTCGTATATTTCAGATAAATACCCCCTATTTGAAGCCCATAAAACGGATGTATCTGTCAATGTTATTCTTTCAGATAATAATAAGAAAAATGGGGTACTTACCCTTTGTGAGCGATTTGGAGTAAAACCAGAAGAAGCTGCCTACATCGGCGATAGCAGTGGAGATATTCCCGGGCTTGAAGTCATTGGCAGACCCTTTGCTCCGTCAAATTCAGCAGAAGTTGTCAAGGACCATGCTGAGGTTTTAGATGCTGAAGTTACAGAGGCCGTGCTAGAAGCCTATCGTATTATTATCCGGGAGAATAGAGAAGTACTATCTGAAAAGCTATCAGGTTAACAAACAGTTATCACAGATTAACCGGATTCTTTGAGTGATTTTCTAATCCCCATTTCTAATCCTCTTAATTCTGCCAAGCCTCGGAGACGGCCAAGGCCAGAGTAGCCGGGATAGGACTCGCGATGCAGGTCATCCAGCAGTCGGTGTCCGTGATCCGGCCTCATGGGAATAATAACATCTTCCCTTCCTTTGGAGGCTCGACGTTCCTGTTCTTTTATGAGTCCAAGCATAATTTCGAACATTTCTGCATCTCCCTCGAGGTGACGTGCTTCCTGAAAACTTCCATCAGCGTCTCTTTTTACACTGCGCAGATGGATAAAGTTAATCCGGTATCCCAATCTTTTGGACATTTCTGGCAGATCATTATCGGCGCGGGCACCATAAGATCCAGTACAGAAGGTTAGACCATTATAAGGGGAATCAACAGTTTCTATCAGTTGTTTAGCATCCTTTTCGGTACTTACAATACGGGGAAGTCCAAACAGAGAATAGGGGGGGTCGTCGGGATGAATTGCCATTCGAACTTTATGTTCCTCGGCTACCGGTATTATTTCCTGTAGAAAAGAATACAAATGAGAGCGTAACTTATGATCATCAATATTCTGATATTCTTTTAAAAGAGCCCGAAACTTTTTAACAGTCATTTCTTCATCTCCCGGCAGGCCTAATAGGATAGTTTCTGTCAGCTGGGTAATCTCATCAGCATTAAGAGAATCAAAGTAGCGTTCTGCTTTTTCCTGCTCCTCGTTTGAATAATCCTCTTGGGCCCCATCTCGTTTTAGAATAAAGAGTTCAAAAGCAGCAAAGGCCGTGGCATCAAAACGTAGTGCGGTCGAACCGTCATCCAACGGCTGGTTGATGGTGGTACGTGTCCAGTCGGTAAGCGGCATGAAGTTGTAGCAGATGGTATGAATACCACATCCTGAGAGGTTTCGGATCGTCTGTTTATAGTTTTCAATATAACTTTTATAGTTGCCGGTCTGCTTTTTAATGTCTTCATGGACGGGTACACTTTCCACGACGGACCATTGTAAGCCTGTATCTTCAATAATTTTTTTTCGTTTCTCTATCTCTTCAACGGACCACACTTCGCCATGCGGGATGTGGTGTAAGGCTGTGACAATACCGGTAGCTCCCGTTTGCTTAATATCAGTGAGTGGTATAGTGTCGTAAGAGCCGAACCAGCGCCAGGTCTGTTCAAAATGCATTATGCAAGTAGTTAAGTTATTAATTTAAGATTCTTTAATAGGACAACATGGATATTACTCTTACAGCCCAAATGCCTCGGGGAGCCAGAGCGTTAATTGAGGGAAAAAGGTGATCAGCAGCAGTGCAACGATCATGGCAATGAATAGGGGAAGTAATGGTCTGATAACTTTTTCTATTGTCGTTTCAGCAACCCCGACACCTACAAATAAGATTGTACCTACGGGTGGTGTACATAACCCAATTGACAGGTTTAAAACCATCATAATACCAAAATGGAGTGGATCGATTCCGAGCTCGGTGACAATAGGAAGAAAGATCGGGGTAAATATAAGTACTGCCGGAGTCATATCCATAAAGGTACCCACAAAAAGGAGGATAAAGTTAATCATGAGTAAAATGACAATTTTACTATCACTCATTGCCAGCAAAGCAGCACTGATATCCTGGGGAATATTCTCGAAAGACATGACCCACGACATGCTAATGGAAGTAGCTATGAGCAGCATTACAATAGAAGTGGTATTTACTGAATTCATTAGGATATCGGGTAAGTTTTTAACGGAAACTTCCCGATAAAAGAAGCCTAGAATGAGGGTATAAACTACGGCTATTGCTGCCGCTTCTGTAGCGGTAAAAATACCAGCTATTATTCCTCCGATAACTATTACAAGCAGAAGGAGACTTGGAAATGCTCTTAAAAATGTACTAAAAACTTCAGAGAGACTGCTCCGCTCGCCAACCGGGTAGTTCTTCCTTTTGGCCCAAAAAGCAGCTACACTCATCAAAAGGAGTCCGGTTAAGATTCCGGGTATATAACCAGCTACAAAAAGAGCAGCAATGGATACCCCACCGCTGGCTAAAGAATAGATAATAAGAATATTCGAGGGTGGAATAATAAGGCCGGTGGTCGAAGAGGTAATATTAACCGCTGCCGAAAATTCTTTTGAATAACCTTCTTCTTCCATACGTGGACCTAGTATAGAACCGATGGCAGAAGCTGCCGCTACGGCTGAACCGGCTATAGCTCCAAACATCATAGCTGCAAAGATGTTTACGTATGCAAGCCCCCCTGGAAGAGAGCCTACTAGGGTTTTTGCAAAATCAATCAGTCGTTTAGCTATGCCTCCACGGTTCATAACTTCTCCGGCTAGTATAAAGAAGGGGATGGCAAGAAGGGTAAAGCTGTTTAACCCGGTAGCCATTTGCTGTGCAATAGTAGTAAAGGCTGATATCGATTCCATATTTAAGAGGAGTGTAACGATACCTGAAATACCTAATGTCCATGCAATAGGCACCCCAAGCCCCAACAAAACTACAAAGCTCAATACCAGTATAATAATTTCTAAGTAATCCATAATATTGTTAGGAATCTGTTTTTTGGGGTGTTGGATCCGCTTTAATTAATTGCTTTATCTCAAATACTTTATAATAAATAATCAGTAGCCCACTTAAAGGCAGAACGGAATATATATATGCCAGGGGTATGTTTAAGGCTGAGGAGCTCTGACCTAAAACATAGCTTATTTGTACCAGTCGCCCTCCTCCTATAACCATTACCAGTAATGCAAATAGAATAACGATAGAGAAGGTGAAAATAGAAAGTTTTCGTCTGCCTTCTTTACTTAGTTTATTGGGCAAAAGATTGATTGATAAATGCATTTTTTTACCCGCGGCATAAGCTCCTCCTAACAGGCAGATCCAAATAAGCAGGTAACGGGCCAGTTCTTCAGTAAAAGTGCTGGGGCTACCAATGATATATCGGCTGATAACCTGCCAAACAACATTAAAGAGCATAAAGCCCATTAGAAAAACCAACGTATTTCGTACCAGTCGATCAATTTGTTTTCGCATATTCTAAATTAGCTGTTTTATTTTACGTTTTGAATCCGCTGGATCAGTTCGAAAAATTCCGGCTCGCTTTTTTCAAATTCCTCGTAGATAGATTGAGCTTTTTCCTGAAAAGGTTCTTTATCCGGTCGGATAACTTCTACCCCGGCTTCCTGTACGGTTTCCAATGCCTCCTCTTCGGCCTCCGCCCATATTTCTCGCTGATATATTTTTGAACTATCTGCAGCTTCTTGTATCCACTCCCGTTCTTGGTCTGAAAGATTATCCCAGGATTGCGTGCTTATAAGAAGAACATCAGGTATGGCTGTATGTCCGTCAAGGCTAAAATAATTGGAAACCTCGTAGTGGCGTGAACTTTGAAAGCTCGGAGGATTGTTTTCCGCTCCATCTACAATTCCCTGTTGAAGAGCCGTATAGAGTTCTCCCCATGAAATAGGAGTTGGAGAACCACCGAGAGTGCGAACCATACTAACAGCCATTGGGCTTTCCTGTACTCTTATTTTTAATCCTTCAAGGTCTTCAGGAGTTCTTATGGGCCGATCTTGGGTATAAAAACTTCGTTGTCCGGCATCATAATAAGTTAAGCCCCGGAGCCAGTAGTCTTCACCGGCAAGTAATAACTCCTGACCTATTTCTCCATCTAAAACATTAAAATAATGTTCTTTATCTCTGAACAGATAGGGAAGACTAAAAACTCTTGTTTGAGGTACAAAATTTTCGAGAACGGCCCCTGAAACCTTTGTAACATCTAAGCTTCCAATTTGAAGAAGTTCTAAGAGCTCGCGTTCAGATCCCAGTTGTTGACTCGGATAAATTCGGACCTCAAGTTTTCCATCCGATTTTTGATCAATCAGCTCGGCCATGCGAACCATTCCCTTATGGACCGGATGGGTGACATCCAGGCTATGTGCTAGCTTAAGCGTCTGGACGTCTGTTAATTCTTCGCAACTTGAGAGTATCCCTATGAAAAAGATACTGATAAAAGCGAGAGATAGACTTTTAATTATATTCATGATTTGTTTTTCGACCTAATTTCTTTAATAAGTGCTAGGGTGTTACGCACATGCTCTTCAAGACCTTCAAAGTTCTTGTTGCTGAGAAATTCTTTGGTAATTAGCTTTGAACCCATTCCTACGCAAGTGGCTCCGGCCTCAAACCAATTACGCAGATTCTTTTCTTCTGCGGTAACTCCACCGGTAGGCATAATACTGGTCCACGGACACGGACCCTTCACAGCTTTAACAAAGCCGGGGCCCAGTTGGCTGCCCGGGAATATTTTTACAATCTCAGCTCCCAATTCTTCTGCGTGGGATATTTCTGAAAGTGTACCACAGCCGGGAGACCAGAGAATTTTTCGGCGATTGCAGGTTTTGCCAACATCTTCCTTAAGCATAGGACTAACTATAAAATTTGCTCCCAGTTGAATATAAAGTGAAGCAGTTCCAGCATCTGCAACAGAACCAACACCGAGAATCATTTCTGGCAGTTCTTTTGCTGCAAACTTGTTAAGCTCCGCAAAAACTTCGTGGGCAAAGTCTCCTCTGTTAGTAAACTCCAGGAGTCGTGCTCCTCCCTTGTAACAGGCACGTAGTACTTTTTTACTGACTTCTACATCGTTATGGTAAAAAAGTGGAACTAAGCCGGAAGATTCCATTACTGATGCTACATAAGTACGTTTGAATCGAGCCATAATTTAAAATGATTTCAAAACCACAACTAAAAAGACCTTAAAGTATTATTTAAGTAGATAAAAGCCCGTTGTGTATTAATTGCGATTAATTTTGATTAGTAATTTTATAAATTTATTAAAAAGACTGGAGACAAATATAAAAGGTTTATTAAATCTCCACTGATCTTTTTGGGTATATATGTCTTGGTTAATCAGATATTATTAAGAAAGAACTGAAGGATAGAAACACAGTCCTATCCTTCAGTTCTTTTATGTTTTATTATCGAGATACCCGCCCGGAAGCATCGCCTTTCATAAGCTTTTCAACCTCTGGTACAGTCGAAAGGTTGGCATCCCCATAAATAGTATGCTTCAGACAGGAAGCTGCTACAGCAAACTCCAAGGCCTCTTGATCAGTGTCATACGTTAAAAGGCCATAAATAAGACCTCCCATAAAGGAGTCACCACCTCCCACGCGGTCCACAATATGGGTAATCTGATAAGTTGGTGCTTCTAAAAACTCATCACCGTTGTATAGCACACCCGACCAGCTGTTATGGGAAGCACTGATAGAGCCGCGCAGAGTTGTAATTACCTTTTGAGCTCGTGGAAATCGCTCCATAAGTGCCTCGCAGGTAGCCCGGTAAGCTTCGGCTTCAACAGAATCACCTTGTGTTACGTCTACACTGTCTGGGTGAATTCCAAAATGTTTTTCGGCATCCTCTTCATTACCTAAAATGATATCACAACCCTCCACAAGCTCGGGCATAACTTCTCCGGGTTCCTTGCCGTAATTCCATAGCTTGGCTCTATAGTTCAGGTCTGTTGAAACAGTTACACCCAGCTCGTTGGCAGCTTGAATTGCTTCAAGGCAAACGTCGGCCGCTCCCTGGGAGAGGGCCGGGGTAATACCAGTCCAATGAAACCAGCCGGCTCCGTCGAAGACTTTTTCCCAATCGATAGTTCCTTTCTCTATTTGTGAAATAGCCGAATTAGCACGATCATATATAACCTTGCTTCCACGGCTTACAGCTCCAGTTTCTAAAAAATAGATACCTAATCGTTCTCCTCCCCAGGCAATATGATTAGTTCCAACCCCTCGTTTGCGCATTTGCATCATCGCACACTGCCCAATATCATTTTCGGGAAGACGAGTCACAAATTCTACTGGTACCCCATAATTTGCAAGTGAAACGGCAACATTTGATTCACCCCCACCATAGATAATATCAAATGATTTAGCCTGTGAAAACCGAAGTTTCCCAGGTGGTGAGAGTCGCAACATAATTTCCCCAAATGTTATTACTTTTTTCATAATACAGACACCTTGTCTTTTAACAATTAAAATTAAAGTATTCTTTTGTGTTATTGCAGAAACTATCAGAAACAATTTTCATGTCATGCTTCATAAGACCCATGTTAATTATTATCGGGCCACCCGCCCTGATCTATCTCCTTTTATCAGCTTTTCAACTTCATCCGTAGAGGAAAGATTAACGTCACCAGGAATAGTATGCTTCAGACAGGAGGCGGCAGTCGCAAAATCTATAGCTTCCTGATCAGTCCCGTACGTCAAGAGTCCGCAAATAAGACCTCCCATAAAGGAATCCCCTCCACCTACCCGATCAACAATATGAGTGATTTGATAGTCAGGAGCTTTAATAAATCTCTTTCCATTATAAAGGACTCCCGACCAGCTATTATGGGAAGCGCTTATTACCCCCCGAAGACTTGTTGCAATTTTACTGGCTTTTGGAAAGCGTTCCATTAGCTTTATACAAGTAGATCGGTAGGTTTCTGTTTCAGAGTTATTATCATTAGAATCAATACCAAAATATTTTTTGGCAGCATAACTACCACCAAGAATAATATCACATTTTTCAACAAGCTCAGGCATCACCTCAGAAGGACTTTTACCATAATTCCATAGCTTGGAACGATAATTTAGATCGGTAGATATAGTGATTCCCAGCTCTTGTGCAGTATTGAGTGCTTCGAGACAAACATTAGCAGCTTGCTGGGAAATAGCTGGAGTAATGCCCGACCAATGAAACCATTGAGCATCACTGAATACGTTTTCCCAGTCAATCATGCCTTGTTTAATTTGTGATATGGCTGAATTGGCTCGGTCATAGACGACCTTTCCACCCCGGCTTACCGCTCCTTTCTCCAAGAAATATAAACCAAGCCTATTACCTCCTTTGGCAATATAATCGGTTCCTACCCCATACTTTCTAAGCTCCATCTTGGCACGTTGTCCGAAATCATTATCGGGTAAACGGCTTACAAATTGAGTAGGGATACCAAAATTAGCTAACGAAACAGCCACATTGGATCCTCCCCCTCCAAGCACAATATTAAAAGAATCGGCTTGTGAAAACCGAAGATGCTTCGGCGGAGAAAGCCGCATCATAATTTCTCCAAAGGTGATTACTTTTTTCATGAAAATCCCTAATAATTAATTTTCTGGAAAGGTAAAGTATTCTTTTGCATTATTATAACTAACATCTGCAACAATTTTACCAAGCCAGTCAAGATCTTTTGGCAGAAGTCCTTTTTCAACGTCATTGCCAATAAGATTACATAAAATTCGTCGGAAATATTCGTGTCTGGGATAAGACAAGAAACTACGGGAATCAGTGAGCATACCGATAAAGCAACTAAGCAGGCTCATATTAGATAAAGTATTTAATTGCTTTTCCATCCCGTCTTTTTGATCCAGAAACCACCAGGCTGAGCCAAACTGCATCTTTCCACGGGTAGTACCGTCGTTATAATTACCGATCATTGTAGCCATTACTTCGTTATCCCGTGGATTTACGTTGTAAAGAATTGTTTTGGTCAGTTGATTGGTAGAGTCAAGTTCATTTAAGATACGTGCCAGATTACGGCTTTGGGAGAAATCGCCGATAGAATCGAAACCGGTATCGGGACCCAGTTTGCGACGCATTCGTTCGTTTGTATCGCGCAGAGCACCTAAATGATATTGCTGAACCCAATCTCTTTGTTCATACATCTTGCCGAGTTCAAGCAGCAGATAATAGGTAAGTCCTTTTTTCTGATTATCGGAAATAGTTTTGCGACTTCGTATTTGCTTGAATCCTTCCTCAAGTTCTTTCAGCGAGAGATTTGCATAAGGTATATTCTCAAGTCCGTGATCGGCCAGCCGGCATCCCTGTCTGTGGAAATAATCAATTCTGTTTTCCAGCGCGCTGAGCAGATCAGTCAGACTTTGAATACCGGTGTTGGATACTTCACTCAGCTGGTCGATATAATTATTATATTCTTTGATACTGCCAAAGGAATAAGCGTTATCCGGACGAAAAGCGGGAAGAACTGTAGTATCAAAAGATTGTTGTCTTATTTCCTTGTGTTGATCCAGGGAGTCCACCGGGTCATCAGTCGTACAAATAATTTCCACATTATTTTTTTTGATAAGGCTTTGCGTACTGAATGAGGGTTTTTGAAGCATATCAGTGCATGCATCATATATTTCTTCCGCAGTATCATCATTGAGAAGCCTATCAATTCCAAAGTATCTTTTAAGCTCCATATGGGTCCAGTGGTACAATGGATTTCGCATAGTATAGGGTACGGTATGGGCCCATTTCAGAAACTTTTTTCTATCCGGGGCATCACCGGTAATATATTTTTCATCAATTCCCAGGGTTCTCATGGCCCGCCATTTATAATGATCACCATCGAGCCAGATACCGGTTAAGTTATTAAAATTTTTATCGGCGGCAATCTCGTTAGGAGAGAGATGGCAGTGATAATCTATAATCGGTTGAGGAGCGGCATAATCATGGTATAATTTTTTGGCAGTCTCAGTTTCTAGTAAAAAATCTTTTGTAAAAAAAGTTTTCATAATATTTCGATTTTGAAATCCTTAGACGCAAACGATTGCATAATAAAATAAATATGATGTTTATTACAAAGCCTGCTGTTATGCATTGACTTTTTCTTTACGCATCGAAGACGATCTGATTATAAGTTCCGGTTTGAGTGTTGTATCAAAAGGAATGTTTTTTGAATCGGAGTTTATCTGTTGAAGAAAGACCTGAGCTGCCAATTCTCCCATTTGGCGGGTATGCTGATCTACTGACGTCAGGGGAGGATCTATGAAAGAAGTAGACAGGTCATTACTAAAGCCTACAAGGGCAACTTCATCGGGGATTTTTATATTCATTTCCTTTAAGACCTGAATGGCTCCCATGGCAGCAAAGTCGCTCGATGAAAAAATAGCGTCAGGTACTTCACCATTTTCAAAAAGTTTATGAGTAAGCCGGCGTCCGGTTTCAAGAACCTGTTCTGTTTCGTCAATGAGGTCTCCTTCTAAGATCCAGTCCTCATTGATTGGGAGATTATGTTCTTTTAAAGCATCTTTATAACCTCTAAGGCGCTCTTGGTATATGTTCAAATGGCGCTTCCCCATAAAATGGGCAATTTTTGTACATCCCTGTTCTATAAGATGATTAACAGCAATTACCCCTCCCTGGTAATCGTCATTGACTACCGTATTAACCCCAAGCTCTTCATTGACACGATCAAATAAGACCAGGGGTACTCCTCTGTTAATCACTCGTTCAAAATGTGAATAGTCGGTCGTTTCCCGAGCTATAGAGGCAATAATACCATCTACCTGCACTCTTAACAGGGCCTCAATGTTAGATTCCTCTTTGGATGCTATATCATCCGACTGGGAGATAATTAAATTATAACCTTCTTCTCTTAAAACTTGCTCAATCCCTTTGATAACAGAAGCAAAAAACCTTCGATCTGAGGTAGGGATAATGACCCCGATAATATTGCTTTTCCCTTTTCTTAGTGCTGTAGCAATATTATTAGGTTGGTAATTCAGCTTATCAGCCATTTCAACGACTGCTTTTTTTGTAGTATCGCTAATTCGGGGATGATTTTTTAATGCTCTTGATACAGTTGAGGCCGTCACATCCAACTTATCGGCAATATCCCGGATCGTTATTTTTTTCTTTTTCATACTTTATTATACAAATGAAAGAAAATAAAATGTATAGTATCCTATTTTCTCTAAAACAATTTCAGTTAGTCTGTTGAAAAAAATTATATCAGCAAATAATGTAGTAAAAAATTTTTTACTGATATATACAAGTAGTAACTACTGATTGGGGGATACAATGGACTTAACTACAATATTTAACTTTTTCACCATCAAAAACCCAAATTGCTAAATTAGTTAACCATTGTTATGCTTTAATGCAAAACAATATCAGAATTACCTCTCTATTTTAAGAAAGCTGACGTGAAATTATAATCCTTCATGAAATAACCAAACCGCACTCCAAAATTAAATGTAAAATAATGTAAATTA
>JBEPXF010000052.1:0-13584 GCA_041642075.1 Fodinibius sp. | reverse complement strand
TAATACTGCAATAGTTGTACCAGAAATACTAGAAATGAAACCTCTTTCATAAACCTTTCCCTAAAGTTTATAGCGGTATCTTTTAATAGAGTTGAGATGACATGATTATTAACAGGACTTTGCCTAATTGCAAACCTGCAACAGGCCTAAATCTACTTTTTGCATAAATGCATTAAAAAATGTTTAAGAACATGGTGAGGGGTATTTTGAGATATTCAGAGAAAAGAACAGTACAGATAATTGTAAATTCCTGTCATCTTAAAATGTAAATTAATTCTAATTAATTTACATTAGGCCATAAAATAAGATTTCATTCTAATTTAGAAGAATTATTTGTTTACATTTTAAAGTGTAAACAAAAGTAAAAGAAAGGGGTATTATGTAAATAAAAAGATAAAGAAAGGAATATTAGGGAGAGCTTTATCTATTATATATTAGGCGAATAACTATTTAGGTTTGTGAATTATGGTCAGGATAAACTTAGTTTGGAAAATAATTTGCCTCTTATTCGAAAAATATTTTAGTTAGTAAGCAAATGATTTGCATTGCCAATTCGCTTTGGTGGGAAAACTTGTAGGGTTACTTATTAATGTAGGGATACTTTTCTAGGTGCTTTCCAGGTTTGATGTGGATCAAAATTTTAACGGGACAATTTAATTTCTATAACCTTAGGGGATATATGAAGATACAAATACCGAGAAGTACTAATTTTAAAATGATGGTATCATTGGGGGTTTTTGTAGTCGCGCTTTTCCTTTCCGGATCAGTATTGGCACAGGATACTTCAACGATATCAGGAACAGTTACCGACCAGGCATCAGGTGAAACGCTGCCTGGAGTGAATATTTTAGTAAAGGGAACGGCAGCAGGTGCCTCAACGAATTTAAATGGGGAGTTTGAACTGGACGTTCCTTCATTAAATGATACGCTGGTCGTGTCTTTTGTTGGATATACTCGTTTAGAAGTACCTATTAACGGCCGGACTTCACTGGATATTGAGATGCAGCCACAGGCCATTGAGGGTGATGAGGTTTTTGTTACTGGGTATACTTCTCAGCGACAAGCCGATATTACTGGTGCAGTATCCGAAGTCAGTGTTGAGGATATGAATAAATCTACCTCCGCTAGCTTTTTGGATAAAATGAAGGGGCGTATTGCTGGAGTTAACGTTGAATCCAGCGGTTCACCGGGTTCTGCTAATACGGTACGGATTCGCGGAGTTAGTTCCTTCCAAAACAATGATCCGCTTTATATTATTGATGGAACACCGGTTCAAGGTGATTATAATAATTTCTTGAATCCAAGTGATATAGAGTCCATGCAGGTATTAAAAGATGCTTCTGCAGCTTCTATTTACGGTTCTCGTGCTAACAACGGGGTTATAATTATTACAACCAAAAAAGGATCTGACGGGGCACCCGAGGTATCATTTGATGCTAACTGGGGAGTTGCTACTCCGGTTAGTGGATATAGTGACATTCTGATGCAGGATCCATTTAATTATCATGAAATTATAAAGCGAAGTCATGATAATGCGGGTTTATCTACTCCTACTAATATTTATGGAGATCCTGAAAATCCTTCCATTCCCAATTACCTCTGGCCTAATGACGGGACCAATCAGACCAATGATCTGCAGGCACAGTTTGGAATTACTGAGGATGATTATGAAATATGTGATTGTGATCAGTTGATTATGCCGGCTAGTCAGGGAACAGACTGGTGGGATGAACTTTTTGACCCGGCCTTGACTCAAAGTTATAATCTGAATATTTCCGGTGGTAATCAGGAAGCCGTTTACAACCTCTCATTTAATTATTACGACCAGGAAGGAACCATGAAATATAACTTTTATAAAAAGGGTACCATCCGGGTAAATACGGAATTTAAAGCAGGTATTTTCACCATTGGAGAAAACGCTAGCTTTACGGTTGATCAGCAGTCCGGAGGTATGCAGTCCGGAGCTATGGGTGAGGGAACACCGATTGGTCAGTTAATAAAAATGCAGCCGATCATACCTGTACATGATATAGGAGGCTATTATGCCGGCGCCAAGGCAAATACATTGGGGAACGGTAGTAATCCTATAGCACAGGTCTGGAAAAATCGCCATGATGTAACAGAGACTAATACATTTGTAGGTAATGCATTTGCAAGGGCCTCTATTATGGAGAATCTCGAGTTTGAGAGTAACTTTGGTTTCAACATCGGTCGTAACAGATTTGAAGGGATGGCTCTGCCCACACCCGAGAACTCAGAACCTAATTCAGTTACCTCACTGTCTGAGAACTTTGGTCTGTATACTAACTGGAACTGGAGTAATACCTTTAATTATGTCGAGACCTTTAATGAGAATCACAACCTGGATTTACTGGCAGGAACGGAGGCCAATCGTGAAAATAACCGTTCTATTGGTGCTTCCATGGCTGGATATATGACTACCCAAACGAATGCCCGATATATTCAGGATGCCCTGGGTGATCCCGGAACAAAGAATGTAAACTCATTCGGCGGTTATGGTACATTGCTTTCATTCTTTGGTAAAGCGGACTATAACTACGCTGAAAAATATTATTTGAGTGCGACAATACGGCACGACGGATCCTCGAGACTTGGAGAGAATAACCGATGGGGTACTTTCCCGGCCTTTAGTGTCGGTTGGAGAGTATCGGAAGAATCCTTCATGGATGGATTATCCGGGTTGAGTGACCTGAAGATTCGCTTCGGATATGGAGTGACTGGAAACCAGCAAATACCGGCCGGCCGTACAGTGGACGAATTCGGGGGCTCTGTTGGTGGTACGTTTTATGATATTACCGGGGCTAACACCAGTGCTAGGCAGGGTTTTCGTAAAACAGCTATCGGTAATGATGACCTGAAATGGGAGGAAAATGTTTCCTATAATCTTGGCCTGGATTCGGAATTTCTTGATGGTCGAATGAGCTTTGTGGTTGATCTCTATCATCGTGAAGTTGACGACCTCCTTTTTAATCCTTCCATTCCTGCAACTCAGGGTAACGCTTCTGCTCCTTTTGTTAACATTGGAAAAATGCAGAACGAGGGAATTGACGTTTCGCTTGGATACCGAGGAACTATTGGTAGTGAGCTCAGCTGGAATGTGGATATAAACGGTAGCCATTACAAAAACGAGGTTGTTCGTATTGACGGACAACAGGACTTTTTCTATGGCCCTGCACAAGGTCGCGGTAGCCAGATGGTAATTAACCAGTTAGGAAATCCAATTGGGGCCTTCTATGGTTATAAGGCTGACGGCTTGTTTATGAATCAAAGTGAAGTAGATGCCCATGCTGATCAGGATGGAGCTGAACCCGGCCGCCTTCGGTTTGCGGATGTCAATGGAGACGGTCAAATCACGCCAGAAGATAAAAAAGTAATCGGGTCCTATCATCCGGACTTTACCGGTGGGTTGAATCTCGGAATGCAATGGAAGAACTTTGATTTTAATACCTTCCTGTTTGCTTCTATCGGAAATGACATATTCGATATAACCGATGAATTTACCGTTTTCCGTCTTTTCAATACGAATGTAAGGCAGGATCGCCTGACCAAGTCGGCAATAGTCGAAAATGGTGAGGTTACGAACCCGGATGCAAAATATCCCAGGTTGGATCAAAGTGATCAGTTTAGTAGTGAATACAGTAGCTTATATGTCAAGGATGGTTCATATCTGCGGATGCAGAATTTAGAGATTGGCTACAATGTTCCTGCAGGGAAGCTGCCGGGTTTATCACGGGTCCGGTTTTATTTGCAGGCACAGAACCTGTTTACCATAACGGGCTATGACAACCTTGATCCGGCCCTGCCATCTCAACCTGCAGGAGGCGAAGTAGATGCCAGTGACCAGGCAAGAGGTATCAATCAGGGTACTTATCCGAATAACCGCATCTTTGGGTTTGGGATCAACGCCAATTTCTAATAAAGAATTCACTAATTAATTGAAGAGACTATAAGCATAAATATTATGGAAAAAATAAAAAGATTATTTGGAATAGTTGGAGCAGCGCTTGTGGTGGCTATGACCATTTATGCCTGTGATACAGATTCCTTCTTATCCAGTCCGGCGCAAGGGACATTGAGTTCCGACGTGTTGGCCAATGAAGATGGAGTTGACGGCAATCTCATTGCGGCATATTCAATGCTTGATGGGTATGGCAACTATGGCGGCTGGGGAACAGCTGCCAGCAATTGGGGCTTTGGAAGTGTTTCGAGTGATAACGCTTACAAGGGTTCGGAGCCTGGTGACCAGCAACCCCTTGCTGATATAGAATTTTATAATTGGGGGACCAGTGGGGTAGACGGTTACATAAATGATAAATGGAGTTCTGCCTATGATGGTATTAACCGGGCCAATGCAACATTAGAGCTTTTGGCATCGGTTGATGAAATCTCAGATGAGGCTCGACAGAGTATTGAGGGGGAGGCTAAGTTCCTTCGCGCCCATTACCATTTTGAGGCATGGAAAATGTGGAAGAATATCCCTTACTACACCGAAGAGGATGAGGATTTCACTAAGCCTAATACTGGTAATAATCCCATTGAGAATATTCTGTCTGACTTGGATGAGGCAATCAATTTGCTCCCTACTTCGCAAAGTGAGGTGGGACGGGTAACACAATGGACCGCCAAGGCCTATAAAGGTCGGGTCGAAGCCTACTCTGGAGATTGGGACAGCGCTCTTTCTACCTTGCGTGAGGTGGAACAAAGCGGGCCATACGCTCTGAGAGAGAACTTCCACAAGGTGTTTTCAGCCAGTGAAGGTAACGGGTCGGAAACTATTCTGGCTTATCAGGCTTCTGTTAATGATGGAGAACCTGGTGGCGCTAATGGGAACTATCCTGATCGCTTAAACTTTCCGCACGGTGGTAGTCCGTTTGGATGTTGTGGATTTCATCAGCCTTCACAGAACTTAGTCAATGCCTTTAAGGTAGATGCTGGTAATGGACTTCCACTGCCAATTACAGACCCGAATAACTGGAACAGCGATGACGACAACTTTGCAGCGGGAGAATCGCAACCTGTTGATCCCCGCCTTGACTGGACAGTAGGCCGAGACGGTGTGCCGTTCCTTGATTGGGGAGAACATGCGTCAGGTTGGATACGCGACCGTGGTTATTCTGGCCCGTATAGTGCGAAAAAAACAGTATGGGAGCAGGGTGCCGACGCAGGTAGCTCGGTAGGATGGTCAAGTTTCCAGCTTCATCATCAAAATCTGCACCTGTATCGTTATGCTGATGCACTATTATTATTGGCCGAAGCAGAGGTGGAAGCCAGTGGAGGCGACCTTAATGAAGCCCGACGAATTATTAATATGATTAGGGAGCGCGCTGGCCAGGCCGCACAAGGCCCTGGTACTTCCCTGGAAGATATCGAAGTACCGATTGATGATCCATCCATTACATGGGCTGATTATCAAATTGGGACCTATGATACTCCATGGACAAGTGCTTCCGAAGCCAGAGAAGCAGTACGTGTAGAGCGTCGCCTTGAACTGGCTATGGAAGGTCATCGTTATTTTGACCTCCGTCGTTGGGGAATAGCTCAAGAAACATTGAATAACTATCTGGATGTTGAACAAACCCGGCGTGAATATCTGTCGGGCTCTGATGGGTACCAGGATCGTAATAACCTGTATCCGATACCTTCTGTTCAGAGAGAACTTAGTGAGGTTGAAGGAGAATCAACACTGGAGCAAAATCCAGGTTGGTAGCCTTTACAGCTAATTAAAAATTTATCCCGGGAGGTGAGAATAATTCACTTTCCGGGATTTTTTTTAACTAATTTCTAATTAGTGAGATTGCCTGCTTATCTTCCAGTTCCATTTTTAATAGTTTATTTTAAAAAAGTAGTTGGTAACAGCTTATAAATTTTTGACTTTTCTATAAGTATTTAACTAGCTGGAAAATCTAATTTTCACCGAATCTGTATTGGTTGATATGAAATTGACAATTTCTGGTATGGCTCTCTTAATTTAAAACTCAGCACAACTCATAATTTTTATCATTAAATAATAGTATATAAGCCGGATGTATAAGACAATATATTTGTTGGTGGGCCTGATCGTGTTGTTAGGTTCCTGTGTGAATGATGACGGGATGCCTGAAAATCCTTTATTCGTCGATTTACCAAGTGATAGTACGGGGATTACCTTTTCGAACAGTATTTCAGCTGAACAGGAGTTTAATATTTTCAACTACAGAAATTTTTATAATGGGGGGGGTGTAGCCATTGGAGACATAAATAATGATGGTCTTGACGATATTTATCTGACTTCCAATCAGGGATCCAATACACTTTATCTCAACGAAGGTGATTTTAGTTTTAAAGATATTACAAAAAATGCAGGTGTAGCGGGTAGTCGACCGTGGAGTACGGGAGTTACTATGGCTGATGTCAATGGTGATGGCCTATTGGATATATATGTTTTAAATTCTGCAGATATTAAAGGCAATAACCGAGAAAATGAGCTATTTATAAATCAAGGGGATCTTACCTTCAAAGAGGAGGCTGAAAAGTACAATCTTGATGACAATGGCTACTCTGTTCATGCAACCTTTTTTGATTATGATCAGGATGGCGACCTGGACTGCTACTTGGTGAATAACAGCTTTAAGGGAGCAGATGAAAATATGAAACGGCTGCTTAGGCTAGATCGAAATGGTATAAGCGGGAGTGGAGGGGACAAACTATTAAGGAATGATGATGGGGTATTTACCGATGTAAGTCAGCAGGCAGGTATTTATCAGGGGGAAATTGGTTTTGGACTGGGGGCAATTGCGGGAGATATCAACGGTGATCACCTCCCCGATATTTATGTCAGCAATGATTTTTGGGAACGAGATTATCTCTATATAAATCTGGGTAATGGTGAATTTTCAGAGGAGCTTGTTGACCGGACAAGCCATATATCACAGTCAAGCATGGGAAGTGATATGGCCGATATCAATAATGATGGAAGCATGGATATCTTTACGACAGATATGCTGCCTACAGATCATTCGAGGATAAAAACGATGACTGTTTTTGACGACTACCATTTTGAAGATATGGATTACCATGGTAGCTATCACTACCAGTATGTACAAAATACTATGCAGCTTAATAACCGAAATGGGACATTCAGTGAAATTGGATTTTTATCTGGGGTTGCGGGAACTGACTGGAGCTGGGGCGCCCTTATGTTCGACTTTACCAACAATGGCTGGAACGATATTTTTGTAAGTAACGGGATTTACAGGGATGTAACAGACAAAGATTTTCGCAATTTTATCAGTGACAGGAGTAATATTGCAAGAATAGTGAAAGAAAAGGGGGAGTTTAACATTCTCGATTTTCTGGAGCGGATGCCCTCACAAAAAACTAAAAATGCAGCTTTTACTAATAATAAGAATAAAACTTTTACAAATAGATCAGACTCTTTAGGCTTCTACGAACCTACCTTTAGCAATGGGGCCGCCTACGGAGATTTGGATAATGACGGAGACCTAGATCTTATAGTGAATAATATTGATGATGAAGCATCAATATTTCGGAACAATACAGATAGATATCAAAATAATAACTTTTTGAAAGTGAAATTTGAGGGTGAAGGTCAAAATCCTTTTGGTATTGGGGCGCACGTTAAACTCTATACTGATGGTAATGAACAAGTTGCTGAAAATATGACTTCACGTAGTTTCCAAAGTTCAGTACCTCCTCAGGTTTATTTCGGACTGGGTGAAACCAACCGGATAGATTCATTGGTAGTGATATGGCCCGATCATCAAATGCAAGTACTGAAAGATGTTGAGGTAAATCAGGAAATTACGTTGCAACAATCCTCATCTGCGGATGAGTTTGTACCAGTAAATTCGGAGGGCAGAGAACCATTAATCGAGGAGGTAACGGAAGAAATAATCTCTGGTAACATAACGCATAAAGAAAACGATTATATCGACTTTAATCACAATCCGCTGCTTCCTCATATGCTTTCTACCCGGGGCCCTGAAATGGCCAGTGGTGATGTTAATGGTGATGGTCGGGAAGATTTATTTATAACGGGGGGGCTAAATGATCCGGCAAAGCTCTTTATTCAACAAAATGGTGGTAAATTTGAACCTCGGATTAATCCTGACCTGATTCAGGATAATATCTTTGAGGGTACAGCAACTGAACTTTTTGATATTGATGGTGACGGTGATTTGGATTTGATGGTCGGTAATGGAGGAAATCAATACGAACTTGATTCAGCCCACAATGAACTGAAAGTGTATGAAAACCAGGGAGATGGCAACTTCATTAGAGCATCTCATATGGTACCTGAAATGCTTATTGATGCTTGTTGTATAAAAGCTCATGATTTTGATGACAATGGGACTAATGATGTTTTTATAGGTGGAAGGGTCAACTCCCAAAGGTACGGCGAAGACCCCAGAAGCTATTTGTTGGAGAATGATGGAAATGGGAACTGGACCGATATAACTCCGTCTGAATTGAAAAACCCGGGAATGGTGACTGATGCAATATGGACCGACTATGACAGAGATGGAGATAAAGATCTGATTGTAGTTGGAGAATGGATGCCGATTACTTTTTTTAGGAATAACAATGGCACCATTGAGTTTGATTATTCTCTGCAGCAGAGTTCTGGTTGGTGGTCTTCTATAAAAGAAGTGGATTTAGACGAAGACGGTAGTATGGATTATGTATTAGGTAATTGGGGACTAAATTCAAAATTTAAAGCCTCACCAGAACGACCTGTCACCATGTATGTAAATGACTTCAATGATGACGAGGAAACTGAGTTTTTAATTAATACTTATCAACCGGGTGATGATACTGCTTATCCCTTCCCAACTTATAATGATTTAACGAGTGAAATGCCGTTTCTACAGAAGAGAATTACTAGCCATCGACAGTATGCGGAGATGACCTATGAAGATATTTTTACCAATGAAGAGCGTGAAGGTGCTTTAAAAAAAGAAGTTCAAACGATGGAGTCAGCCATTTTGACCCAACGTAATGGAAAATATGAATTGGAAAGTTTGCCAATAGAGGCCCAGGTTTCACCGATATATGCAATTGTTGCTGAGGATTTTAATGACGACGGTTTGCTTGATCTCCTGCTTCTTGGAAACATGCATGGACTTAAACCGGAGGTTGGCCGATTGGCAGATAACTATGGGGTATTTTTGATGAATAAGGGAGAGATGAATTTCGAATTTGTTCCTTATGATCAGACGGATGTTTTTATAAAAGGTGAAGTCAGAGATGCTATTCGAGTTGATGTTGAGGGAGAAAACCATATTATCATTTCTAAAAATGATGATGATCTTATGATATTCAGGTAATGCTAATTGTGATGTATCGTCTATGAAGATGGGTTCCTTTAATAAATTGCTGCTATTTTTTAGCTGGTTATTAATATCAACACTAATGATCTCCTGTTCCGGTGAGGAAACCCTATTTCAACAGCTGGATCCAAGCGAAACAGGCATTGCTTTCAGCAATCAGGTTTCCGGGGACAAGAATAGAAATATTATCAGTCATACGAATATTTATAATGGAGGTGGAGTAGCAATAGCCGATTTCAATAATGATGGGAAACTGGATATTTATTTTACGGGCAATGTAGTTGATAATGAGCTTTATCTGAACCAGGGAGATTTTAAATTCAAAAATGTTACAGACCAGGCAGGAGTAGCCGGAAGTGAGCGATGGAGCTCAGGGGTAGCTGCCGTAGATATAAATAGTGACGGGCTTATGGATCTCTACGTGGGGGCTACTTCATCCGAGGAACCTAAGCAGAGGGCTAACTTATTTTACATTAACCAGGGAGTTAATAATGAAGAAGTCCCGGTTTTTAAGGAGATGTCGGAGGAATATAATCTGGCGGATACTACACACACTACCATGCCAGCATTCTTTGACTATGATAACGACGGTGATCTGGATCTGTTTTTACTGGTTAATAAGTTTACCAGGCATAGCTCAATGGACAACTACCATGAAAAAATGATCGATGGAGAATCTGTTACTACTGATCGGCTGTATCGTAACGAAGGATCGGACTCTCTCGGACATCCGTATTTTACCGATGTCAGCGACGAAGCCGGTATTTTAATAGAAGGATTTGGCTTGGGAGTAAACATAGCTGATTTAAATAAGGATGGCTGGAAAGATATCTACGTGGCGAATGACTTTATCGCTAACGAAGTGGTTTATATGAACAATGGGGACGGTACATTTACGGACAGAGCGGGAGAGCTTTTCAAACATACGGCATATGCCTCTATGGGTGTGGATATAGCCGACATTAACAATGATACCCATCCGGATGTACTGATGGTAGACATGCGTCCGGAAGATAATCTCCGGCAAAAGACCATGCTCCAGCCGAATAGTTATTCGGCCTATAGAAATAACGAGGAGTACAATTATGATTACCAATACGTAAGAAATCAGCTGCAGCTGTATCGCGGTGACCATCCTGAGACAGGTATACCCACATACAGCGATATAGGCATATTTGCCGGTATCTCAGAAACAGATTGGAGCTGGACTCCCTCGGTCACTGATTTTGACAACGATGGACTAAGAGATATCATTATTACAAACGGCTTTCCAAAGGATATTACCAATCACGACTTTGGAACATTCATAGAGAAAAATTATAACTATGTGTCGTTGGAAAAAATTCTGGAAAGAATCCCTTCGGTAAAGCTTAGTAATTACGCATTTAAAAATAATGGAGATCTGACGTTCCAAAATGTGACCGAAGAGTGGGGCATGAAAATTCCTTCTTTCTCTAATGGTGCGGCTTTTGCAGACTTGAATAATGATGGAGACCTGGATTACGTGGTTAATAATATCAATGATTCGGCTTTTGTGTTTCGTAACAGGCAAGCGGAGCTAAATCCTGATAGTAACAATTACTTGAGAGTCCGCTTTAACGGAGAAGAAAAAAACAGAATGGGATTAGGAGCCATACTTGAAATAAAGTATGGTGATGGAAAGGAACAGTACCATGAGCATACTACCTACCGTGGCTATCTGTCAAGTGTAGAGCCGGTAGCTCATTTTGGTTTGGGTGATGTCAATAGCATAGATGAGCTAATTGTAACATGGCCGAATGGGTCGAAAGAAGTAATAAAAAATATTGAAGCGAACCAGGTACTCACAGTCGATGCCGCAAATGCGACAGAAAAGAATACACAAATAGATGAGTATGTCTCCCAACAGGATTCCGGCTATCTAGTAAAGGAGGTCACTGAGAAGCTTGGAATCGATTATGTCCATCAGGAACAGGACTTTAATGACTATGATATACAGCCGCTGCTGCCCCATAAATTGTCGCAATACGGTCCAGGCTTGTCCGTAGGGGATGTCAACGGAAATGGACTGGATGATATATATATATCGGGAGCTAAAGGCTACGAAGGAAAATTTTTGATTCAACAAGAGGACGGGACCTTTAGCGAGGAGCAATTATTGGAAGAAAGGGATTCCGAGAACAGGGAAGAAGAGATGGGGGTACTGTTTTTTGATGCTGACGGGGATGGCGATGATGATTTGTATATAGCAAGTGGTGGTTACGAGCATGAATTTGCAGATGAAGCCTACCAGGATCGTCTTTTTATCAACCAAGGCGGTAAATTTGAGCTAGCCGAGAATGCACTGCCAAATTATTTTCTGGCCAGCAGCTCGACGGTACGGGCCGCCGATTTTGATAAGGATGGAGATTTGGATCTTTTTGTGGGTGGGCGGGTTCATCCACACGAATACCCTAGATCGGTAGACAGCTATCTAGTGGAAAATAGGTCTGAAGATGGAGAAGTTAGATTTGAGATCGCCAATGATTCCAAGGCTCCATCACTAACTGATTTAGGTATGATTTCAGATGCTATTTGGACGGATTTTAATGACGATGGATGGCCCGATTTAATATTAGCCGGGGAGTGGATGTCTCTTCGATTTTTAGAAAATGATGAGGGTACTTTAGTCGATGTAACTCAGGAATCTGGCATAGCTGAGTACAAGGGATGGTGGAACAGCCTGTGCGGCGGCGATTTTGATAACGATGGGGATATAGATTATATAGCGGGAAATCTCGGAACCAATTCGTACTTCAGAGCCAGTGATGAATATCCACTGCGTATCTATGCAAATGACTTTGACAATAACGGAAGGTACGACGCTATCCCTGCATTTTACGTTAAGAATGAGGAAGGAGAGCGAGTAGAAGCGCCATTCCATATCAAACAGGATGTGCGAAAACAAGTGCCCCCGCTGAATGGGATGTTTAAAACTTATCAAGAATTTGCAACGGCCACCATGGATGATATCCTGTCAAAACTTAACGCTACAGAGACGCTGGTAAAAGAAGCCAACTATATGAAATCCTCGTATATCCAAAATAAGGGAAACGGAGAATTTTCTATTACACCATTGCCTGATAAAGCTCAGTGGGCTCCAATATATGGGTGCATGGCCGAAGATCTTGATAGTGATGGAAATACTGATTTAATGCTTATCGGAAATGATTATGGTATTGAGGTCTCTACCGGTCGTCATGATGCACTAAATGGATTGGTCTTAATGGGGAAAGGAAACGGCAGCTTTATGGTTACTGAATTTGAAGAGAGCGGCTTTTTTGTGCCGGGTGATGCAAAAGCCTTGGTAAGGTTACGCGGTGCTGATGGTTCCTATCTTATAACAGCCAGTCAAAATAGGGACTCTTTAAAAGTATTTAGCAACAACAAGCAGGATATGGAATACCTGCAGGCAGAGCCGATGGATGCAGTCGCTGTTGTAAACTACCGGGATGGAAGCAGCAAGAAAGTGGAACTTTATTATGGTTCTTCTTTTCTCTCTTCCTCCGGACGCTTTATTCCTATTAATGACGAGGTACAATCAGTTGACTTCATTAATTACCAGGGAGAAACGAGATCGGTGACTTTTGAGTAAATTTAGATTTTTTATGTTCTCTTTAGGTGTTTTTAAGGGTTTTCAATATCTGTTCGGCCTGCCACTGGTGGCGTCGTTGGTGGGCAGCTGCTAGCAAGTAATATTCAGAGGCACTTAGTTTTAAGAAGGATACGATAGGATGAGGGATTCGAATCTTATTTAAATGAATGCCTTTCTCTTTGGAATGTTTCAGTTGATTGATAAACTGATTTTGTAAATCAATATATCTATTTAACAATTCTGTTTTGGTATACTCAGCCTGTATCATATCAGGCTGCATCGAAGAAATTGTTTTAAGTTTGAGGGTATAGGGAGGCTCAAAGAAATTCGCTATCTTTTTCCACAACCAACGGGGTGGAAAGGTCGATGGAAGTTTACTAGCCTGTTGAGCTGTTATAAGTTTCTCCGATAAATTATCCAGGTAAATATTTCCAAATTTGATAAGATGGTCGTAGCATTCGGCAACACACCATTGGTCCTGGTTAGGACGTCGTAAGAAGTATGTATTGTCAATGGAATGAAGGAATTGATTCGCCTGTTCTTTAGATTCCTCAAACTGATGGATATACCAATTGTAGCTATATTGCATGGCAAATTAGGAAAAGAGAGTTTTTGTTAATT
>JBEPXF010000051.1:0-13839 GCA_041642075.1 Fodinibius sp. | reverse complement strand
GATAAATGGCAAAAATTTGCTAACTCACTGATTCTTCAGTTAGCAATTCAATTGTCTGATACTGAGTCGGCGGACTTTGCTGCTCAGGAATTTGCAGCTGCTTTGAATCATGAGGCCGGCGTCATTGAGACTGTTGCGGATGAGGCTTGGTATGATTATCAGAATTCTCCGGGAGCGACAAATCCTTTGTCACAAAATCGGGGTTCTGATTACGTATTGGCAGATTCTTTTACAGATGCCTTAATGGGAGATACAAATAACGATTCAACGATCGTATATTCTAATACGACCTATGACGATCGCTTAAATGTATTATCCAGTTCGCCTTCTTCTTCCGGTGGTGCCTATGGTATTTCTGGTATCGTAAATAGCGGAGCGTCCATTAGTGGCGCAGTTGCAGATGCTGGTAGTAACCTACCCTATATGACAGCGGCTTATACTTACTTAAACCGTGCAGAAGCAGCTGAGTTAGGCTGGACGGATGAAAGTGCTGCTGACATGTTGACAAATGGTATCATGTTGTCTTATGAAAGCATTGACACACATTGGGATGAAGATGATGCGCTGAATAGTGACGGTTCCGATTTTGCAGCACAGCGACTCGCTGACGCTGCAACTGCTGAAGGTGGTTTAGCCCAGGTCATTGCTGAAGAAAAGTGGGTCGCACTCTTCCCCATGGGTTTTGACGCATGGGCTGAATGGCGTCGTACAAATGACGATATGGATTGGGGCAGTAATCGCGGTGGTGATTATCCTTATACTGCAACAGGTTACCCCGGTCTATATCCAGCGGTGGATGCTACGAACGGTGGAGAAATTCCAAGCCGTTACATTTATCCAAGTGATGAGGATGGAACAAACAGCCAAAGTTATCAGGATGGAGTTTCCAAACTCTCCCCGGCTGAAGACAATAACACTTCAAATTTCTGGTGGGATGTCGAATAAGACATACCCTCCAAACTAATATTTTAAAGCCCCTTCCGGCAACGGATGGGGCTTTTTTATGGGCCTTATCTAAGATTGGGTTTCGTAAGTTTAAGTGATATGTTGTAGCTTAGAAAAGTTGTTGAATGATAACTGAAGGGGAGCAGACCCCGTTTTTTTCTCCTCTGTTTAAACGGCTTTCCTATTTTTAAGTTCAAACCGTAAAGTCACCCTTTTGGCACGGCCGTTGGAAAGTTGACACATGAGAACTGAAGGGAGCCAGGCCCTGTGGAATGCCACTAAAGTGGCCTCCCGGTGCAACGGGAGATTCCTACGACAACGCTCTGGCCGAGTCGGTCATTGGTTTGTACAAGACCGAAGTTATACGACAGAAAGGACCCTGGTGCGGCCTTGAAGATGTTGAAATCGCCACCCTGGAGTGGGTCTGGTGGTTTAACCATCATCGCCTGTTGAAACCCCTTGGTTATTTTTCTTCGGCTGAGTTCGAGGAAGCTTACTACAGCCACCCGGAGGATAAACCACCGAGGTGGTACCCACATAAAGTGGTCTCCGAAAAACCCGGGGCGGTTCATTCTGACTGGCAATCTATTTTAGGAGGGTGCCCGCCTATCCGCTATCCGAAAACTACCTTCTGGCATCCATTATCCAGAAGGTTCGTACTGGCATATCTAAAAACTCTTACTCATCTTTGGGTTGTGTTCTTACTGCGCATTGCCTACTTTCATCTACTAAAAAAAGACCAAACGAGGATATCCGTTTGAATAAGATTAAAATTATGTCGGCCGAAGAACTGAATCGCACTTATTTGCGATTTGCCCATCAGTTTTTAGAGCCGCACGACGATCCCCAACAAGTTGCCATTATCGGTATGCAGACCCGTGGGGTGCATATCGGCAGGCGCATTGTGGATATTATTGAACAGGAATACGGTTTTAAACCCGATTTTGGAGTGCTGGATGTTACCTTTTATCGAGATGATTTCCGAAGTCGCCTGAAAATGCCGGAAGTAAAAGTTACCGAAATCCCTTTCGACCTGTACGATCGCGATGTTATTCTTATCGATGACGTACTCTATACGGGACGTACGGTACGGTCGGCTATGGATGCGCTTATGGATTATGGACGTCCCCATAGTATTAAGTTTTGCTGTATGATTGACCGGGGACATCGTGAGCTACCGATTTGTGCCGACTATGTAGGTATGAAACTTCCCACACATGTGCAGGAAGAGGTCCGTGTAAAAGTTCAGGAGCTGGACGGAGAAGATGCGGTATATGTGGTTAAAAATTCAGAGGAGGAATAATGAGTGAAGAGATAAAACTCCAGAAAGGAGAAGGAGATTACGATTTTCAGCAAAAACATCTGTTGGGACTGGCTCATTATTCCGGTGATGATATTCAATATATTTTGGACCAGGCGAAGTATTTTCGGGAGATCCTGGATCGCCCGGTGCCCAAGGTGCCTACGCTGAGAGATAAGACGATTGTCAATCTTTTTTATGAAAACAGTACCCGCACCCGACTCTCTTTTGAACTAGCCCAGAAACGCATGGGCGCCGATGTGGTTAACTTTTCAACGGGTTCATCCAGTGTTAAAAAAGGGGAATCGCTCAAAGATACCATTCGAAATATCAGTTCCATGAAAATTGATATGGTGGTTGTGCGCCATGAAAGTCCCGGTGTGCCGCATTTCCTTACCCGCTGTGTAGATGCGGCAATTATTAATGCGGGGGACGGAGCTCATGAACATCCTACGCAGGCGCTGTTGGATCTCTTTTCTATGCAGCAGGTCTATCCGGATCTGAGCGGCCGTAATATAGCTATTATCGGAGATATTGCTCACAGCCGGGTGGTACGATCAAATATCATCGGGCTGCTTAAGCTGGGTGCCGAGGTAACGGTATGTGGTCCCAAGACCATGATGCCGGCTTATGTGGATGAGCTGGGGGCAAATGTCTCTTATAACCTGGATGAAACACTTGCATGGTGCGATATCGCAATGGCACTGCGTATCCAGCTGGAGCGGCAAGAAGGGGGGACAGAGCTGTTCCCGACTATCCGGGAGTATCATCAGATGTTTGGCATAACGATGGAGCATCTGGAGAAGTATCCGGACTTTACGATCATGCATCCCGGTCCGGTTAACCGCGGTGTAGAGATGGAAAGCGCTGTAGCGGACCATGAGCGCTCTATAATCCTGAGCCAGGTAACCAATGGGGTAGCAGTGCGTATGGCCATCCTGTACCTGCTGAGCGGCGGTACCAGGGTATAGGTTGTTGAGTTGAGTATTTATTTACGGATGTCGGGTAACGGATGAGATGGCAGATAGGCGGGGACCCAAGTAGTGTATGGACGATCATCGGATACTCAATATTCGCTTTACCGGTAATCAATTCCCCACACTACTCATGAAGCTTCGTAGGGCAAACTAAATCCCTCTTCTCGGAATAATACTACTTTTTTTTAGATATAGATAACAGTCGTTTGTCGAAGAAATAATTCCTGTCCTTTCAGGGTTAAAACATAAATTAAAGCCCCGGCCGTAAATTCCCCCATGGGCAAGGTCGTTGTAAGGTCTTTGAATGAAAACCGAAGGGGGGCGGAGGATTGGTTTTTATGAATTGATAGTTTTCATTTCCCCTAAATCCCCTTTCTCCAAAGGGGACTTTGTTTCTCGTCCTGTATAAGTTTTATAACTGAGTTCTTCTGTTAGACTTATCTCCTGTTTGAGAATGGTTGTAAACTTATGCTGGATTTTTCAAGGCCGGAGATAATTTTACTCTTATTCTGAAAGCGACAGAGCCCTCCCCGGACCATTTCTGTGTGACGAAGGGTGGGCCAGAAGCGGTAATCAGCCTATCCGGCTGTTGTCGACCCTGAGGAGTTAAATGGCCTAGCGTTTTTATGAGCCTTTTGGAGTAATGCCAAAAGGCGGAAGAGAATAAAAGAAGTGGATAATGAGGTTTTGCAAAGCCTCCATTAAGATAGGTTTATCTCTTTAAAAGCAGGTCAGAATAAGATTCGGCAATTAGATCCTCTTCTTGAATGTTAAAAAGATCCATATATTTTTGACACTGTTGCTGTAGTTTTTCTTCTCCTATCGTCCCGTCTTTATCAATAGCCTCGATTTCCATAAAGCTACCCAGTTTATTTACCTCATCAATGTGGAATTTAACATTATCGATAAAATAGATTTCCCGCTGTTTGTCCACTGTTACTTTGGTTCCGAGAGCGCTTTCCAGTAGCGCCTGCATCTTTTGTGGATGTTCCGCCGGGACAAGATGAATATCCGAGGATTTTGGTCCTTTTTTATTGTTTCTCCGATAAAAAATGAGTTTCTGTTCGATAGTTCCCTTTCTCAGCTTTAGTCGTCCCTGCGGTACCTGGAAATAGGTATCGACTTGATGGTCGGTGCCTATGTAGTCAGCATTGTGCCTCTGAAGGATGTCTCGGATAGCATCAGGATTGTGGCAACGGGCTTTGATTTCAATATTGTGAATACTCATGTAAACAGTTTCTTGGTTATTATTAATTAATAGCGTGTTTAGCGGCTAGAAACAGCTATTATGTCATCCTGAACTTGTTTCAGGATCTTATAAAACAGTGTAACGTTGATTGCCACCATGAGATCCCGGATCAAGTCCGGGATGACACGGAGGGGTATGTTAGGCTATTACCCATCTAATCCAACAGCTAAACGGGGAAGTTAATAGTTAATTGATAACGTGTTTACAGAGAGTCATACCCACCCTCTATTAAGCATATGGTACCCTGCAATTGTAGACTTTCAACCTTTAACTCTTCAACATTTTAACTTATAACTGTGTAATTATGCAATCGGATCTACGGTATCATCTTTTACCCCTGCCCATTCTAAGTATCGTTGCCGCACCTGTATGATTTGTTTCTCCAGATTTTCTTCGGTCCATTCAGAAACATCTATGGGCTCATGAATATGCGCGGTTAACTTTCCCGCCTTGGTAAGCATTGAATTTCCCTTGCTCAGTTCTCTGTTGCCCTCAAAGTAGATAGGTACAATGGGATAATCGAGATCCATAGCCATATAGAACGGCCCTTTTTTAAAGGGGCCGATAACACCCGGATGACTGCGCGATCCTTCCGGAGCCATCATGATTGACAGGTTATTTCTTTGAATTCGGTTGTAGGTTTTTTGAAGTCTGGTGATTGCTTCTTCTGATTTTTCGCGGTTAATAAAAATTTGTCCTGTAAGGCGTCCCAAAATCAGGAAAATAGGATTGAACTGGAACTCCCATTTGGCTACAAATCGGATTTTAGGTAATCCAAGAGCAAGAATAGTAAGTACATCCAGCGTAGAGGTGTGATTGATGATAAAGACAGCAGGGGCTGTAATGGAATCGGTATGTAACTGAATATCAAATGAGATCCCGCTAACCCAGAATACCGGTTGAACAATAATTGGAGCTATAGACTCAACTACAAAATTAGAGGCGCGTCCCAGGGTAATAACCAGAAGAAAAAGAATAATTGGAGTGGCTATAATCAGCATCAGAAAAAAGACGATGATGGCCAGCATGCTTCGTAAATAATCCTTGGCTGTAAGCATAAAAAAGAAAGCCGATAATATATATAAAAGCTTTAATAGAATTCGCTTTAATATAGAAAAATGAGAAGTATATGATAGAGGGAACTTGCTTAGTTGACAGCTTTTAAACAGCTTAAGGGAGCCCATCGCAATCAAGGAATGAATACATGTCAGATAAAAATCAGCTAATAGCCAGTATTTCAAAAGGAAACAGAATTAACCTAGGGATAACGTTTATCTTTATTGTTTTAGGGGTAGTGTTTGCTGGCGATATCCCGGAGCAGGATAGTCACTTCGGATGGTGGTCTGTAATGCCGCCATTGGTAGCCATAGGATTAGCTTTTTGGACACGGGAAGTGATCAGCTCTTTATTTGTGGGTATTGTACTGGGGGGTGTAATATCGGGAAATTTAAATATAGTGCAGGAATTTCTTATTCCTTCAATAGGTACTGAAAGCTTTGCTTTGATTTTGTTGGTCTATCTTTGGTCGCTTGGGGGACTTATTGGTATCTGGACGCGGACAGGTGGTGCTGAACGTTTTGCTGAGTGGGCGGGTGATAAAATAGTACGAGGACCTAAAAGCGCTAAGTTTTTCACCTGGTTGATGGGATTGGTTTTTCACCAGGGTGGAACAATCAGTACGGTATTGACGGGTGCAACCGTTCGTCCAATTGCCGATAAACATGATGTTTCACACGAGGAACTCTCCTATATGGTGGATTCCACGGCGTCACCGGCTGCTACGGTCATTCCTTTTAATGTTTGGCCTATTTATATTGCGGGTCTGGTAGCTGGAACCATTCCTTTGTTTGAGACTACACAGGATGGCGTGAACTTCTTTTTTCAGGCGCTGCCATTCAACTTTTATGGAATCATTGCCATATTGTTGACGCTATTATTTGCCTGGGAACTATGGCCGTGGATTCCCGGAAAGAAGATGCGAAAGGCTATGAGCCGTGCCCGGCAGGAGGGCAAGCTGGATGATGACGAGGCCCAGCCGATGGCCGCTTCAGAGCTTACAGATGTAGATATTCCGGAAGACTATAACTCAGGACTAGTAGATTTCTTTGGTCCCATTGGTACACTTCTGGGAGTAGCAATTATCCCCTATGGCTATACAGCTTATATTATGGGAAATACTGAAGACCCTACACTGTTAATTGCTGAGGCTTTTGTTTTGGCTGTGCTGACCGGCATGTTTGTTGCACTGGCTAAGGGAATGGATTTACAAACGGTAATGGACGGTTTCGTAGATGGCTGTAAAGGGGTAACCATTGGCGCTATTATCCTGGCCCTGGCGGTTACCCTGAAGGAGGTGGCAGAGGCAGTAGGAACCGCCGAGTATGTGGTTGCCCTTGTAGGAGATGCCATTGTGCCTATGGCACTCCCTGCTTTGTTAATGGCTCTTTGTATGCTCATTGCGTTTTCGGCCGGGACTTCGTGGGGAACATACGCAGTTGTTTTTCCGGTTGCGATGCCCCTGGCCTGGGCGGTGTTGCCGGAGGAGTTTTTTATTACCCTTTGCTTTGGGGCCGTAGTCGGGGGGAGTGTCTTTGGAGATCAGTGTTCGCCTATTTCTGATACTACCATTCTGTCATCATTGGCTACCGGTTGTGATCTCATGGATCATGTCCATACACAAATACCTTTAGCACTTACTGCCGCCGGTCTTGCTGCTGGTTTATATACCCTTATGGTCATGTTTTTTGTTTAGGATTGCCGTGATGTATCATTAAACAATCATCTGACAACCGTCTTATTCTTCTTTGTAGAAGAACTTGAAGAAAAGGATCGTTAGTGCCAGTATAAGAGTAACGGTATTTGCAGCAATGACCGGTATATCCTCAATGAGAATACCATAGATAAGCCATAACAAAGCTCCGGTACAAAATATGGAGTACATGCCAAGGGAAAGGTCATCGGCGGACTTTGTCTTCCAGGTTTTTATGACCTGAGGAACAAAGGCAATGGTAGTTAATGTAGCCGCTGTTAATCCCAGGATAAGGATAAATGACATCAGGACGTTGATTCTTTTAGATTAGAGGTGCAATGCGGGCAGCGGGTAGCTTCCATTGGAATATCTGAAATACAGTGTGGACATTTTTTGATAGTGGGTGAAACGGGCTCCGGCGTTTTCTTCGGATCTCTGAGCTTATTTATATATTGTATCAAAATAAAGACAGCAAAGGCTACAAACGCAAAACTGATAAAATTGTTGAGAAAGGATCCGTAGCGCAGGATAATCGCTCCGGCATCTTCGGCAGCCTGTAGAGAGTCATAGGGGGCAGAGGTTGTCCCTTCGGCCAGGATAATGTATGCGTTGCTAAAGTCAATATCGCTGACAATAACCCCCAGCGGGGGCATCATAATATCTTTTACAAGCGATTGAACCACTGCGGTAAAGGCTGCGCCAATAATAATACCCACTGCCATATCGATAACATTACCCCGAACGGCAAAGGCTTTAAACTCTTTCCACATACAGCTTACTCAAGATTAAGATAGAGATATCAGTTTATGGCCTCATAATGATGTAAATTAAAGAGAAATACAAGCAGGAGAAAAAGCTACTCTTCCTCAGAATTGGATGAACCAGATTCCCCTTTATTTTTATTTTGTTCTTGGGCTTCCTCTTCCTCCAGGACTTCCTCAATCTCAGTCTCTTCTATCTCTTCGCCATTTAACCACTTCATTACCAATTTACCAGAAACCTCTTCATGCTCGATCAGCTCATCTGCAAGCCGGTCGAGGATATCACGGTGTTCCTTAATCACTTCCAGTGCTCGATCGTAGGCGGTTTTAAGTATTTGATGAACTTCCTCATCAATTTCCCGGGCAGTGCTGTCACTGTAATCCTGCTGACTTCCCATCTGTTCGCCAAGGAAAACCTGTTCGCGCTGCCCACCGAAGGCAATATTGTTGAATTTGTCGCTCATACCCCAGTCGAGCACCATCTTGCGGGCCAGTTTGGTAATTTGTTTCAGGTCATTTTCGGCGCCACTCGTGGCAGTATCAAAGATAAGATTTTCAGCTGCGCGTCCCCCCATCATTACTGCCATACGATCGAGCATGTATTTTTGCTCATACAGCAGTTTTTCTTTTTCTGGCATCTGTATTGTCACGCCCATTGCTTTTCCGCGCGGAATGACGGTGACTTTGTGAATGGGATCAGTATTGGGCAATACGGCTGCTACAACAGCGTGTCCCGCTTCGTGATAAGCCAGCAGTTTTTTTTCATGGTCAGACAGGCGAATACCTTCACGTTTTAAGCCCATCATGACTTTGTCACGGGCTTGGTCTACATCCTGTGGTTCAACGGCTTTGCGTTTATGCCGGGCTGCAATAAGAGCAGCTTCATTAAGCAGATTCTGCAAGTCAGCTCCGCTAAAGCCGGGCGTAGAACGGGCAATATCTTCCAAGTCGACTTCATCCGAAAGTTTTTTATCCTTGGCGTGGATTTTTAATATTTGAGCGCGATGTTCCTGAGTAGGGAGATGAACCGTTATTTGACGATCGAAACGTCCGGGACGAAGCAGTGCTTTATCCAAGATATCAGGACGGTTGGTCGCCGCAATAACTACTACACCTTCGTTGGTTTCAAACCCATCAAGTTCGGCTAGCAGCTGGTTAAGGGTCTGTTCACGTTCATCATGTCCACCGCCAACACCAGCTCCTCGTTTACGTCCAATGGAGTCAATTTCATCAATAAATATGATTGCAGGTTCTTTCTCCTTGGCTTTTTCAAACATGTCGCGCACCCGTTTGGCACCTACTCCCACAAACATTTCCATGAAGTCGGAGCCCGTAATTGTAAAGTAAGGTACCTTTGCTTCGCCAGCGACCGCACGGGCTAACAGGGTTTTACCGGTTCCCGGAGGTCCCACCATCAGGAGCCCTTTTGGAATTTGTCCCCCAAGAGAATCAAATTGATTGGGGTTTTTGAGGAAGCTGACAATTTCTTGCAGCTCGGTTTTAGCCCCTTCAAGACCAGCCACGTCATCAAAAGTAGTGTCAACCTTTTCGGCATCCTGCAGCTTGGCCTTAGACTGGCCAATTTTAAACATATTTTGTCCCTGCATACGCATCTGGCGGAAAAATTGTAGCCCGATGATTATGAGGAAAGCCAGCGGAATTCCCCAGATAAGTATGGTCCACCAGTCAAAATTACTGGGTGGCAGGGTTTGAACTTCCACATCATTGGCTTCGAGCATATCCATAAGCTTTTCGTCGCCAAAAGAGGGGAGATAGGTTGTAAAATTGCTGTAGTTGGTTGTATCTTCTTCCGCAGCCTTGAGTTGTACTTCTTCCTTAAGTTCGCCTTTAACTTGGTCACCCTGGACAGTTACTCGTTCTACGTTTCCGGATTGAATCTGTTCTCGAAAAGTACTGTAGTCAATATTGGGAGGTCCACCAAAAAGTCCTCCTTCCTGAGAACTGAATATCCAGAAGGCAAGCAAGGTGGCGAAAATAATCCAATAAAAAGAGTACTGGAAGCTTCTGCCAGGACCTTTCTTATTTTTATTCCCCTTTGGATTATTATTTGGAGACTGCTTCTGCTGATTGGCCATAAAAAAGTATTAAATAAATAATAGATAGCAACATTCAAAGAGTATATACTCCTTATCAACGTTAGGTTGATGTGTAGCCATTCCATGAAAATAGTGTATTCATAAGGTGGCTATGGAATATGCTATTCCTTTTAAAAGAGCAAAATCCTGTAATAGTTAAACAAAAGCCCCTGAGGCTATCAACCGCCAGAGGCTTGAGAGAGAGTTTCTTAATAGTGATAGTGTGAGTCGGGTGGGGATCGAACCCACGACCCACGCCTTAAAAGGGCGTTGCTCTGCCAGCTGAGCTACCGACTCTCGGGTTGAAAACAGATTCCAAATATACGGCTTTCATTGCTTTAATTTCAACCAAAAATCTAATTTTTTTAATGCTGAATGTTTAAACGGTCATTGGCCCCCATATACACTTTTATAAATTCTTCTGGCAATTTACTATCATGCATGCAGTAAAATTTTTTATGATATGGTTTGACAATAAGCTAAGCTATCATCAGCTTAATCAAAAACCAGTAACGATTAATAAATCTTATGGCTACTATATTCACTAAAATTATTGAAGGAGAAATTCCCTGTCACAAGGTTGCAGAAACCGAGGAACATATTGCCTTTTTGGATATAAATCCTATAGCAGAAGGACATACCCTGGTGGTGCCCAAACAGGAGATCGATTACTTTTTTGATTTACCAGATAACTTAATGCAGAGCACAATGGATTTATCCCGAACCATCGCCCATGCTATAGATGAGGCTTTGAACCCACTGCGAACAGGTGTCATTATCCAGGGATTGGAGGTTCCCCATGCCCATGTACATCTTATTCCGTTGTACAAAACACATCAGGTAATGGCCCTTGGTCATAATGTAGAAGTTACTCAAGACCGCATGAAAGAGTTGGCGCAAAAAATTGGTAATGAGGTGAAAATATGAAGCTGATCGTACTCAATGGCCCCAATCTGAATATGCTGGGAACGCGTGATCCGGAACAATATGGGTCGGATACCCTTGAAGATATTGAAAATTTGCTAACAAATAGCTTCCCGAATATTGAATTTGTCTTCTTCCAAAGTAATCTGGAAGGAGAGCTGGTGGAAAAGATACAGTCGCTTTTACATGGAGATGTTAAGGGCGTGATAGCTAATTTTGGAGGGTATTCGCATACATCGGTAGCTATTCGTGATGCTCTTGATCTTTTGAGTATCCCAATTGTGGAAGTACATCTATCGAATATACATGCAAGGGAAGCGTTTCGAGAGCGAACACTCACGGGACAAATAGCTGACGGCATTATTACCGGATTTGGCAAGCAAAGTTATTTGTTGGGTGTACATGCCATGAATCAGCTGTTAGAATGATAGAATATGCCCTACCTTTATATTATAATAAGCGAACTCTTTAAATATCTTTTTATTGATCAGGGATGGCATCTTAAATTAATTATGCGATGCTTCTAGAAAAGGCACAAAACGTAATCTCCATTGAAAAAACTTAAAGAACTTCTTTCCGATACGCTTATTTATGGGATAAGCAGCGTGCTGGCGCGGTTTATAGGTTACCTGCTGGTACCTCTTCATACCAGCGGAGTTTTTGAAACGTCTGAATATGGAATCGTTAGTCTCGTTTATGCCGGAATTGTTTTTCTGAATGTTATTTTTACCTTCGGGATGGAATCAGCCTACCTCCGATATGCCAAAGACCGGGATCTGGCTAAAGATGTATTTAAAACACTTCAGACTGGATTGGCCGGGCTTTCTTCTATACTCGTATTATTGCTAATATTTGCGGCCCCGCTTGTAATGCCGACTATGAATCTGGAGGCTTCGTATAACCAAAATTTATATTGGATGATGCTGGGCATCCTCTGGTTCGATACCATGGTGTTGATTCCTTTTGCGGAACTTCGGCTGGTACAGCGGCAATGGCTTTTTGCTATTATTAAAACGGGTAACGTTCTGGTCAATGTAGGGTTACAGTTTTACCTTATATTGGGACTCGAATGGGGAATCGAGGCGGTATTCTTTGCCAGTCTTATCGCATCGGGATTTACCGCCTTTGTCCTTTGGGTTATTACAGCAAATATGTTTGAAGGTTCATGGGATACCTCGCTGTTGCGCAAAGCATTAAGTTTCGGATTGCCGTTTGTACCAGCAGGATTAGGATTTGCTATTAATGAGACCCTCGACCGCTTTTTTCTGGGTAATTACTTATCAGAAGCTACTATTAGCGAGCTGTATGGCCCCGATTTAATTCCGGAGGATATTGTAGGGATATATAGTGCCTGCTATAAGGTTTCAGTATTTATGATGCTACTGGTACAGATGTTTAGGATGGCCTGGCAACCCTTCTTTCTCCGGGAGTCTGATAATCCGGATGCTCCCAAAATTTATAGTGATGTATTCCGGTATTTTAATGTTGTGGCAGGTATCTGTTTTTTAGGGGTTGCATTATTTGCTACCCAGATTGTTCAATTAAGAATACCTCTGCTTGATGCATATTTGGTAGGAGAGGATTATTGGATGGGATTACATATTGTCCCCCCACTGCTTGGAGCTTATTGGTTTCATGGATGGTACATGAATTTTTCAGCGGGTATATTTATCAAAGAGAAAACAAAAGTATTACCTGTTATTACCCTTATTGGTGCAGGTATAACTATTGCTGCAAACCTTTTACTTATTCCCTATCTGGGGATGATGGGATCGGCTACGGCTACACTAATTAGTTATGCCTCCATGGCATTGTTATTATACTACCAGAGCGTTAAGACTTATGATGTAAATTATGAGTTAGGGCGGGGGTTCGGTATGATACTGCTGGCTGTCTTTTGTTACCTTTTACAGCCTTATGTGGGAGAGTGGTTCGGGTTGGAATGGATAAGCCGACCAATTATGTTATTAATTGGTACAGCAGGCTTAATATTATTAGCATGGCCTGCCCAAAATAAATGATTGGCATGTTGGTTCAGTTGGTGAGTGAAATCAGTTATTAAAAGGACTCACCATTGCGAAAATAATTATTGGTGTAGAATTAAAAATTATTTAGGGGAAATTATTTATGGGAAATAAGATCGGTATTTTTGTAGATGCAGTAAATGTAACCATGAATGGTGGCTTTGGCTTACGCTATGATATTTTACGCAAGTTTGCGGGTCGCGATGGAAGTATTCCTTCCCGGATGAATGTGTATTTGGCATACGATCAACAGAGAGTAGAAGAAGATGAATCCTATCGCGAGAAAACGGAAAGATTCAGCGAAGTGCTTAGGGATTTTGAGTATAAGGTCCTTAAGCGGCCGATGCAGTACTACGAAGACGAAGAAACGGGAGAGATTATTACCAAGTCCACAGTAGATATGGATATGGCTGTGGATATTATAACCCAGGCCGACCAGCTGGATAAGATTGTTTTGCTTACCAATAACGGAAGTTATGTAAGTGTTATTAAAGCCGCACAGCAAAAGGGAACCCGGGTTGAGCTGGTGGGATTCGATGACATGTCGCCCGAGCTGCGTAAAGAGGCGGATATGTATATTTCCGGTTATTTGATACCGGGATTGCTTCCGATTGAGTCGCCTTATGGCTGGGGAGAGATAGGATCGCGTGTACGGGGCGTCTGCTATGACTTTGCACATAATGAAGGATATGGCTTTCTTCGCTATCTGGTTACGTTGAATGAGAATTTGTGGATTACAGATTCCCGTTTTGATGAGTCGCCCTATAGAACCGTCTTTGCACATGTATCACAATTCGAGGAGAATTTAGATATT
>JBEPXF010000050.1:0-13849 GCA_041642075.1 Fodinibius sp. | reverse complement strand
CATGGTAATTTGATACTGGATGCTATCCCAATAGGTGGTCTTCGTATGATAGATGGGGACGAGGCTGATGACAAAGTTGTTGCAGTCTTAAAGGGAGATGCTTCGTTCGGACATATACGCGATATTTCAGATGCTCCTGAGCACTTAGTTGAACGGCTGTCACATTATTTCCTTACCTATAAGGAGAGTCCCTTTGGCAATGAGAAGCGGAAATGTAAGATCACTGATATCTATGGCCGTAAAGGGGCAAAAGAGGTTATAAATTACAGTAGAATTGATTATAACAATGAATTTAATATGGCGAAACGAGAATTGCTTAAAATTCTCCGGCAGGAATTAAAATAAGAGTGAAATTAAAAAAGGCATGGAGGATCTTATCCTTCCATGCCTTTTTTCCAATTCTAAAAAGAATTAATTTGCTGCAGAGGTATCTTCAGGATTTACCTCCAGTAATTCAACTTCAAAAATAAGTGTTTCATTGGGTCCGATTGGTCCGCCGGGCCGCGGATTCGCTCCATATCCAAGCTCACCGGGAATCCAGAACTTATATTTGGCTCCTTCCTGCATCAATTGAACACCCTCAGTCCATCCAGGAATAACCTGATTGAGAGGAAACTGAACCGGATCGCTATCATAAGAACTATCAAATTCAGTACCATCTAAGAGAGTTCCCTGGTAGTGAACTTTAACCTCATCGGAAGCGCTGGGTGATTCTCCGGAACCTTCTTCCAGTACTTTATATTGAAGTCCGGAATCGGTAACCTGTACTCCTTCATTATTTCTATTTTCAGCCAGGAATTCTTCTCCTTCCTCTTGATTTTCGGCTGCTTCCTTTTTCTGATCTTCCTGTGCTTTTTGTTGAGCCTCCATTTGATAAGATTGTACAATTTGCTGCATCTCCGATTGGGAAAGGGCAGATTCTTCGTCCTCTAGAGCAGCCTTAAGTCCACCTGCAAATTTATTGGCATTAATATCGGTCATTCCCTGATTTTTTAGCGACATTGATGCGATTTGATAGCCCAAGCTATAGCTGACACTATCAATATTACTTTCAAGGGATACATCAGATGATACCGTGTCCGAGTCCGTATTACATCCAATAAAAAGTAAGGCCGGAACTAAGAAAAATATGGAGAAAAAAGTAGATAGTTTTGTTGATCTCATTGTACTTATTGAATTTAAATTTCACAGTTAAGCTTCAAAGGTATCCAAATTTTCATCGTTTAAAAAATTTACGGATCAAGTTAAGTGAATTAAAGATAAAATCGTATCTTTGAGTTCGGTCAAGAGCCGTAAACATATCACCAATTACAATAAAGTTACAGGTATACTTTTGAGTTTCGAGGAGTTTGAATTAAATAAAAAGTTGAGTCTCGGGTTACAAGATCTTAATTATACAGATCCAACACCTATTCAGGAAGAGTGCATACCATTAATTCTTGATGGCAGAGACGTCATTGGAGCAGCTCAAACCGGAACAGGCAAGACCGGCGCCTTTGTAATTCCTCTAATACAGCGAATTTTAGAAAATCCTTCTGAACATACACAAGCACTTATTCTATCTCCTACCAGAGAGTTGGCCCAGCAGATTGAGGAACAAATATTTGCATTGGGATATCATACAGGTGTAAGTTCTGCAACCGTAACGGGGGGTAGTGACTACGGTACACAGGTTAAAGCAATCCGGGCCGGTGTGGATATCATTGTAGCTACTCCCGGCCGACTCATTGACCAAATGAAAGTTTTGGATCTTGATTTTAGTCACCTGAAATACCTGGTATTGGATGAGGCGGATAGGATGCTTGATATGGGTTTTCTTCCCGATGTCATGAAAATCGTCAAAAAATTGCCTGAAAAACGTCAAACAATGCTTTTTTCTGCTACCATGGTGGAAGAGGTGCAGAAAGTTGTTGACCAAGTGATGAAAAATCCGGCGGAGGTAGAATTTGAAGTATCCAAACCGGCGGAAAGTGTAGATCAGCAGATTTATTTTGTGCATCCCAAACAGAAACTGAAGCTATTTGAACAACTTTTTGATGCGGATAAGTATGAAACGGCAATTGTATTTTGTGCTACAAAACGCGGAACCGATGAAGTCGAGCGTATGCTTAAAAAGCGGGGGGTTGATGCTGTAAGCATGCACGGCGATCGTGATCAGAAAGAAAGAAATGAAGCTCTGCGCCTCTTTAAAAACAGAAGCCATCCGGTAATGGTGGCAACTGATGTACTTTCACGTGGTATAGATATTGACGATGTATCTCTAATTGTAAATTTTGATGTGCCCAATAATCCGGAAGACTATATTCATCGAATTGGTCGAACGGGTCGTTATGATAAGTCGGGGACGGCAATAACCTTTGTAAGCAATAAGGATAAAAAATATTACCATTCTATTAAGCAAGTTGTAGAGGATCAACTTTCTGTTAAAGAACTGCCGGGTGAAAGGAGCAAATCAGGGAAAGCCAACAGGCAAGGTCAGCCCAAAAGGCAAGAAAAGGAAAAATCCTCAAAGAGTACCAAGAGAGCACGCACTCCAGATAAGAATAATACCTCTTCCCAAGAGAAAAAAGAGCCTGTTTCTCAAAGTAAGTCTGTTGTAGAAGAAGCAAGTAAACAAAAAAACGATTCCAATCAGAAAAAGGACAGGTCATCAGGTAATAAGAAAGTTGAAAAGCAGTCGTCAAAGCAAGATAAGATAGCTTCTAATGAGGAATCCTATGAAGCTGAAGATCTTTATCAAGAGAAGATTGAGGTAAGTAACAAGGATATATACCAGCCAGAAGTTATTGAACGTGCGGTTGTTCGGAATCGAAGAAAGCTGAGACCGGCCAAAGGATTTTGGGGGGTAATAAAGAGTCTTATTCCTAAAATTTTTTAAGTGATGGGAGATAACATAAAATCAGCACTAATCTGGTTAGGGGTAGTGCTGTTATTACTAATATGGCTTCCTATGTTGGCTATCTGTCGGGTTTTTGATAGGGATGAGGCTCATTATAAAACAGGAAAACTATTTAGGAAGTTGGGAAAGGCCATATCCAAGATTAATCCTAATTGGGCAATTACTATCAATGGTCGAACGGATATCAATGATCGGGAACCTTATATTATGGTCTGTAATCATTTGTCACAGGCAGACATTCCCCTTATTTCGAATTTACCTTGGGAGATGAAATGGGTGGCAAAAAAAGAACTCTTTGATACTCCTATAGTGGGATGGATGATGAAATTGGCCGGAGATATCTCTGTGGATCGCCGTGCTAAAGACAGGAGAGTAAAAACTTTTCTCCAAGCACGCCATTATTTAAATAATAAATGTTCAGTTTTCTTTTTTCCGGAAGGTACTCGTTCAAGAAATGGTAAATTAAACAGGTTTGCCAAAGGTGCTTTTACACTTGCTGTCAGAGAAGGAATACCTGTCTTACCAATGGTAATCGATGGAACACAAAATACGCTTCCAAAGCGTAGTTGGAAATTCGGTGAGGCCAAGCATATAAAGCTTAAAATTATGGATCCGATTCCTACTCATGATAAGAACCCGGAGGACGTGGATAAACTTAGAGATACCGTTCGCAAGAGAATTGCTGAGCAGCTTGCTGGGTGGCGCAATAAATCGATAGAGGAGGTGGATAATTTATTATGATTAAAATTATATAAGGAACCGGTTTAATACTTACAGATAGTTTTTTTTAAAAAAACTATTTTTATTGTTGTGAATAATCGGCTATTGATAGTAAGCGTGAGGGGGATAAATTAATTAATTTTAACTGTAAAAAGGATGGAATTATTTGTATCTATTTGCAGACCCTCTTTAGGGTTATTTACTGATTAAGAGGTTAGGTATAGCACCTAAAAAAGATTAACAATTATATAAAATAGAGATATAGTTTAGCCGGGATAAAAAAGCCGTCTGGCTATAGAGAGTAACTTGAGGGAAAAGTTATGGGGTCTGAAAGTTTAATATGGGTTTTTCCAGCAGTACTTACATCATTACTGATTAGTTATATTTCTATGCCGGTTATTATTCAAATTGCCGGCTTGAAAAATCTTATCGATGAGCCGGATGATATTCGAAAATTTCATTCGGGAATGATACCAACCTTGGGGGGAATTGGTATATTTGCAGCATTTCTTATTTCTTTTTCAGTTTGGGGAGGAGCTGCCAATTTATCGTCCTATCCTTTTTTTGTTGCCTCCCTTTTTATGTTGTTTCTGATCGGAATAAAAGATGATATCCTGGTTATTTCGCCTACAAAAAAGTTTATAGTGCAACTTTTAGCTGCTGTTGAAATAGTACTGGGAGGAAAGGTATATATTGATAATCTAAACGGATTGTTTGGGTTCTACGAGGTATCATGGATTGTAGGTGTATGTCTTTCAGTCGTTATTATTGTTGCTCTAATCAATTCTTATAATATGATAGATGGGATTGATGGACTTGCAGGAGGAATTGGGCTGGTAGCATCAGTTTTTCTGGGAATTTGGTTTTTTGGAGCAGGCTTCCATTCTTTGGGAATGCTTTCTTTTGTTCTTTCCGGGACACTTATTGGGTTTTTAATGTATAACTTTCATCCCGCAAAAATATTTATGGGTGATACTGGTGCTATGGCGGTAGGTTTTATTCTAGCGTTTTTATCTTTACAGTTTATTAGTCTTAACCAGACGATTACAGAGAGTGGATGGCATATCGAAAATGCGACCGTAATGGCTGTTGCGGTTATGATAATTCCCATCGTAGATACCCTCAGAGTATCAATTATACGGATATTATCTGGACATTCTCCTTTTAGGGCAGACCATAGTCATATTCACCATGAATTGATTGAATCAAATATTCCACAGCATTATGCTGCAATAAGCTTGTGGATAGCGAATATAATTATTGTAGGTTTAATTTATATAATGCAAAATATGGAAGCTAATATCCTATTAGCTATTACTTTAATATTGGGTTCTGTTATTTTGCCAAGTATAAAATTAGTATTTAAACATCTATTTGGTATTTATAGAGATAAAAATATTTCTGAACCTGACTTATCTTCTGGAACAGAAATTTTAGAAGACAATAAAAGAGTTTTGGGCGTTAAGAAACTTGCAGAATTTATAAAAGAAGAGAGTGGCACTTAACATCAGTTACAGATTGCTAAGCTTTTGCTTTGAGAAGAGAGGGAATTAAACTACTGCAATTAATTATTAGCCAAGCTTAATTAAATATCAGGATAGGTGATTTTCTTCACTGGAAGAATACTGGTTTTTGTATAGGGATGATCCCGTATGATTGCTTGCGCTATTCAATATAACAGATTTAATACTTTCCCACTTATTAAAAAGATAGCGCGAAAATACCATAAGGTATACGAAACTCACTATACCAATCGGAATTTCAGCCATCAAAGGCCAATCCAGAAAGAGTGAAAATCCGATAACTATTATGGAGGATGTAAGAATAGCTATTGAATAAAAAATAAGAGCCGGAAATCTGGATGTACCCATATCTAAAACCATTTGTTAAAGTGGAGGATGAAGATACTTAGTTTCTTCAATCCTTCTTAACCAACGTAATACCACTGGCTGGTTAGTTTTTTTAAACTTAATGCTAAATTAGTAAATTCTAACTAATATTAAAAAAATATAATTAATTTTTTTTAACAAAAACTCCCTGTCATTACTATCTGTCAAAGATAAGGTTAGAATTAATATTATAATATATTAAGGGAAATAGGTTATGGGTAAATACAGGTGGGGATTGGAATTTAAAATGGAGCTTTGTCTCCATCACCGCCTGGATTATGTCCCATTGGGGGAGGACCGCTGCTGTCGCTACTGCTATTTTTTTGATTGTTCCCACCTTCTTCAAAGGGACGGGGTTCGGCCGCAGTTAAATTTTCAAAACGGGCATATTCTTCTACAAAATAGAGAGGGACGGTACCTGTAGGACCATTTCGTTGCTTACCTATTATTATTTCAGCAAGGCCGGTAGTCGATTGTCCTTCAGGTGTTGTTTTAATTCCGTAGTACTCCGGGCGGTATAAGAAGCATACCACATCGGCATCCTGCTCGATAGATCCCGATTCGCGCAAGTCACTAAGCTGTGGACGCTTGTCACCACCGCGCTGTTCTACTGCACGGCTTAACTGGGAAAGGGCAACCACCGGTACATTAAGTTCTTTTGCCAGGGCTTTGAGTCCACGTGAGATGGATGCAATCTCCTGTTCTCGGGTACCGAAGTCTCTTCCTGATGCTGTCATTAGCTGAAGGTAATCAACTACGATTAGGCCAATATCATGCTCACTTTTAAGCCTTCGGCACTTAGTGCGAAGCTCCATGATACTGAGTCCCGGAGTATCATCCACAAATATATTTGCGGTAAAAAGTCGTCCCGCAGCATCAATTAGTCGTTTAAATTCTTCATCTTCAAGTCGTCCCGACCGGGCAGACTGAGCGTTTATACGGCCTTCCATCGTTAGCAAACGCTGTACGAGAGACTCATTAGACATCTCAAGACTAAAGATAGCAACCTTGGTTCTTAAATCAGGATTTTGATGGAGGGCAGCATTGCGGGCGGTTGTCAATACGTAGGCAGTTTTACCCATGGAAGGACGTGCTGCAATAATGATTAGATCCCCGTTTTGCCATCCGGCTGTTTTTTTATCTATATCTGTACCGGTAGGAACCCCGGTAATACCTGCAGATTGGCCCCGGATATCTTCCAGATGAGAAAGTGTATCTTTTAAAACATCTCCAATAGGTTGAGCTTGAGCCCTCTGTTTGGAGTTTGCAAGATCAAAAATACGTTGTTCAGCTTTATCCAGCACATCATAGGGATCGGAGGAGCTGTCATATGCTTCCTTGATAATGTCAGTGCATCCTAGAATAAGGTTCCTTTTGGTTGCCTTTTCTGCGATGATTTGAGCATGATAGTCCACATTGGCAGCTGAACTTACAGAGCGAGTTAGTTCGGATAAATAACCTGCCCCCCCACAAGTATCCAGTAATCCTTTATCCCGCAATTCATTTTCGACAGTTAAAAGGTCAAGGGGGTTATCCCGCTCATACAAATCATGGAGAACTTCAAAAATGTGCTGGTGGGCTGGTTTATAAAAATCTCGCGCCGATAGCATTTGTAAGGCTACCGTTGCCGCTTCATGTTCAATAAGCATTGATCCCAAGACAGCTTCTTCAACTTCTACTGCCTGTGGGGGGACTCTCCCTTCCTGATCCATAATCTGAGCGTTATTGTTATTAAAGTTTGGCCCTTCTGATGCCATCCGAAGAAAAAAGCTATTGAATTAAATATTGTTGTGAGGAAGAGGATTAACGAAGATTATCCTGCCCTTAAGGGATCATAAAGTATAATAAATCCACTGCTTTTAACGAAGTTATAATCGGATTAAAAGTAATAAAAATTAAGGTTCGCCATTAAGTTCGTCATACTTTTTCCGGAGCCGTTTTACGTCTTCCCAGGTGGGGCGCTTCCACTGTTTATGTCTCAGCAATGCAGCGGGATGATAAGTGGCTATAAGCTGGTATTTATCTCCGAAAGTGTGAAATTTACCCCGCATCTTTGTTAGGGACTGATTCTTGTCGAGGAGTGTTTGTGCGGATACTTTTCCTAAAGCTAAGATTAGCTTGGGATTGATCAGATCTATCTGCTTAAGCAAAAAGGGAAGACTCCGCTTTCGTTCTTCAGGTTTAGGATTTCTATTATTCGGGGGACGGTGTTTTAAAATATTTGCGATATACACTTCTTTGCGATCAAAGTCGATTGCATGGAGAATTTTATTAAGCAATTGTCCGGCTTTTCCTACAAATGGTTCTCCCTGTCGATCTTCTTCTGCACCGGGAGCCTCGCCGATTAACATAAGGTCTGCATCCGGATTGCCGACACCAAAAACCAGTTGTGTACCATCTAAATCTGTTTTAAGTACATCTGCCTTTCGACATAGAGTTTCCAACTCTTTCAGTGTACTACATTGATCAATCTGGTCATAGATGTTTTCTGGACTATTTTTATCCGTTTTTTGAGCAGATTTACTTGTCTCTGATGAAGCCTCAGAAACTATATTTGTATCCATTTCATCAGAAAGAGTACTGTGTTTAGTTTCTTCCCCTTTTGTATCAGAATCATTCTGAGATATTTTAAAATCACCATAGAGATTGCGTTCAGTTTCTAAAAAGTGAAGAACCTCTTCAATAATTTGTTCAGATTCAGAATCAGCCATTGTTGAAGAATTAACCTACAAGTTCTGCGATTACCTGCTGCTCTTCTTTAGCATCTTTGGTGAGTTCTCCAATAAGATACGCCTCACGTGAACGGGTTCCAAGATGCACGGGTAAAATTTTGTTTTCATAACGGGGATTATAAGGAATCCCTACCCGGATATAGTTATCAGTCCAACCTAGCATAGCCCCATTATGATTGGAGCCTTCGAAAAGGACTTTTCGTTTATCTCCGGAAAAAGAAGTATCAAAATCATATCTTTTTTTCTCCGAAAGGCGGCGGAGCTTGTGGGTACGCTCTTTGCGCACACTGTCCTGTACATTGGGTTCAATGTTGAGGGCATGGGTATTGGGGCGTTCGGAATAGGTAAATACATGCAGGTAGGAGACGGGCAGTGATTCAATGAAATCATATGATTCCTCGAAAAGCTCATCGGTTTCGCCGGGGTGACCCGTAATGACATCTACTCCAATAGCGGCATCGGGCATTAATTTTTTAATGAGCTGAATGCGTTCCCTGTATAGATCTGACTGGTAACGTCGGCGCATTAGTCCCAGCATTTTATCACTTCCGCTTTGCAGAGGCATGTGGAAATGAGGCTGAACCTTATTCGACTCCGCCGAAAAATGAATCAGTTCCTCATGCATTAAGTTTGGTTCCACCGAAGAAAATCTGATGCGTTCGAGTCCACTAACCTGATCAAGCGCTTGCAGTAACATGAAAAAATCTTCATCGGTACCTCGACCAAAGTCCCCGGCATTTACTCCCGTAATAACGACTTCCTTAAATCCTTCATCAACCAATAGACGGGCATTTTGTACTACAGAGTTAATCTTGGGACTTCTACTTTCGCCCCGCGCCATTGGAATTGTACAAAAAGAGCATTTATAGCTGCAACCATCTTGAACTTTCAGAAATGCTCGGGTCCGGTCATCCGCAGAAAAAGCATTATGAAAGTCGATTGCTTCATTTACATCGGAATTATAAACTATAGGTTTATTTCGTTTTTCAAAGGTATCGAAGAGCTCGAGAAGCTTGAATTTATTTTTAGCACCCAGAACGGCATCCACACCGTCAATTTCAGCAATCTCATCCGGTTCTAACTGGGCGTAGCAACCGATCACAGCAACAAAGGCTTTTGGATTCCTACGCAAAGCTTTTCGCACCGTTCTTCGACAGGTACTGTTTGCACTCTGTGTCACAGAGCAGGTATTAATAACATAGATATCGGCTTTCTGGTCAAAATCAGCAATGTTGTAACCCTCTTCTTCAAAATCCTGTTGAATCCGCATGGTTTCTGAGTAGTTCAGCTTACATCCGAGGGTTTTAAAGGCTGCTTTTTTCATGATATCCGGTAAACTAAAATCTTATCTCTTTTATATTTTTTCTGTCTTAACTTACAAAATGCAGTAGCAAAATTCGATTGCAACTAAATTTTGATAGTAATTTTGTTTCAAAAAAAAAAAGGGAAGGAATTTCAATCAATTCCTTCCCCAGATTATCAGATTATTTTCTACTATGCAATGTAGTGATGCCATCCGTAAACAATAATCGCAAGGACAATAAAATTAATAATACTGATAGGCAGCATGCGCTTCCAGCCTAACTTCATCACCTGGTTATACTTAAACCGAGGAATCGTCCACCGTACCCAAATAAAAGTGAACACCCAGAACACTGTTTTAAGCGTAAATACTGAAACATCCAGCACCGCTTTTGCGGTTGCCCCCATTTCGGGCAGCCAATACTGGGCAAAGGGCAGATGATATCCGCCAAAGAAAAAGGTAGTGATAAGCATACTGCCAATGACTACATGCATGTACTCGGCCAGAAAGAACATGCCAAATTTCATACCGCTGTATTCAGTATGGAATCCACCGACAAGTTCCTGTTCCGCCTCAACCAAGTCGAAAGGAGTTCTGTTGGCTTCGGCAAAAGCGGCTACAATGAATATGACTGCGGCAATAGGATTTCTAAATAAGTTCCACCAAGCTTCCTGAGAATTAACAACGTCTATCAAGCTAAGGGAACCGGTAAAAAGAATGCAAGATGCGATTGCCATTCCCATGGGCAATTCGTAGCTGATCATTTGGGCAGCAGCCCGTAAACCACCAAGAAGAGAGTACTTACTGTTTGAAGCCCAGCCACCGAGTGTAACGCCGTAGACTCCCAGTGAATTTACAGCCAGAAGGTAAAGCACCCCGGCGTTGATGTCCGTCACATATAGTCCATCTCCGAAAGGAATAACCGCAATTGTCATCAGGGCGGTTATAACCGGAATCATCGGGGCAATGGCATGAATGGTTTTAAAACCCTTGGCGGGAGTCACATCTTCCTTCAGCAAAAGTTTGACAACGTCAGCTAACGGCTGAAAAAGTCCCAGCGGTCCCACCCGGTTAGGACCTAAGCGGTTTTGAATAAAGGCCGAAACACGTCGTTCAGCATAAACGGCTATGGCTGCCGAATTAAGCAGCATAAATAGCGCAATTCCTAAAACAATATATGATGTAGTAGTTACAGGCTCCATGTAATAGTGTTATTAAGCTTGTTTTACTTCAGTATTTTCAATGGGAAGCTGAACACCTTGTTCTTCATCCATTTTCTGGTAACTAACGTCTTCAAGTGCCTCAAAATGCTCACTTAGTTCACTGAAAACAGAACGGGAGTGCTCAAAATTGAAATCAAGTCCAAGGCGATCTCCCAGGTGATTTAAGAATTCCCAGAGCGGCAGACAATCCACTTTATTCTCTTCGCTTACCCAATTATCAAAATTGGTTCCATAGCGGTCAAGGCGTCCTTCAGACATTTCAAGGTTGAGACGCCTGTTAGTATATTTTGTTTCTTTTGCAGGGTATGAGCGTTGAATTCTGCCATCGACATTTACATAACTGGCCGCATGTTCTGCTATGCATGTGATTGGAATGACCAGGTCAGAAGCTTTGGTGGTATCCGTCTTATTGGTTGCAAGTGAAATAGTATAGGTATTAGACAGGTCTTCAGCGGTTAATACTTCTCTTCCCACTAAATCATCAGATAAGATAACAACGATTTTTGCTTCTTTTATGGCTGTCTTAATTCCGTTTTCATTTACTTCATCAAGATTTATCAGGCGACAACCATTGGTATTGGGAGCCTGATCATCGGTAATAAGAAAATCGTCACCATAACCAGGAATAATGTGAGGGGTGAAGACAGCATTCGAACTTCCCAGTAAGTTGAAGAATTTGTTGAATGCGTAGTTTTCTTCTACCGAAGCATGAGGAGAGCCAATGACCGCAAAATCTTTTGGATCATGCGCTTCAATGGCTTCAGCAAAAGTTTCAATAGCATTATTCCATGAAGTATTGGAATGATTATTACCATCCAGTTTTATAGAGGGACGAGAAACCCGGTTCTCATTAAATTGTTCGTATGCTTCACGACCGGCGTCGGGCATCCAATAATCGTTCACTTCCAGATTTTGACGCGGTGTAATTCGCAATACTTCATTATCGCGGGTCCACAGATCAATATTGCATCCTTTACCGTTTGTAATATCAATACTTGGTGTCTGATTCATTTCCCAAACACGAGCCTTAAATCGGAAATCTGCTGATGTTAAGGCTCCAACGGGACAAATATCCACCGTATTGAGGGAATATGGATCATCAAATTCTTCACCGGGGCCAGTCATTGGGTAGTTATCAGCACCTCGCTGAACAATCGTAAGCTGATTAGTTTCACTAATTTCTTCCGTAAAACGCACACATCTTGTACAGTTAATGCAGCGTTCCGCATCCAATACAACGCGAGGCCCAAGCTGAACGCGTTTGGGACGATGCACTTTTTTTACTTCAAAACGGCTGCCTTCCGGACCATATTTATAGGTCTGTATTTGTAGTGGGCATTCCCCGGCCTGATCACAAATCGGGCAATCAAGTGGATGGTTTATTAAAATAAACTCCAGGTTATCTTTTTGAGCACGTTCAATCTCTTCAGACGTTTCCTGGGTATGGACAACCATCCCATCCTGCAGTGGGGTAGAGCAGGAGGTTTGAGGATTGGGGAACCATCGGATCTTGCGTTCTCCATTTTCATCAAGCTCGTATTCGCCTGTTTCACGATCTTTAACAGGTGTTCCCACTTTCACCATACACTGCCGGCAGTTTGCCGGTATTGACATAGAGGGATGATAACAGAAAAAAGGAACTTCCAATCCTTGATCCAGAATGAACTGGAGCAGCATATGGTCTCCTTCATATTCGTAACGTTTACCGTCTATAAATACTTCAGGCATCGTTTTTATATTTATTGTTTAGAGACACCATTTAAAGATGTCTGCAATATCAAAATTTCTACTTCTTCTTACTAAAATAATACAATCAAGCAACTGCGTGCGCTGATTTCTTACACCGTGCTTCGAATTCGTCACGAAAACGATTTATAGTATGGCGCACCGGCCAAACTGCGGCATCTGCAAGGGCACAAATAGTTCGCCCCTCCATTTGATTGCCCACATCGAGGAGTAAGTCGAGATCTTTCATTTCGCCTTCCCCGTTTTTTATTTTGAGCAACACTTTTTCAAGCCAACCGGTACCTTCGCGGCAGGGAGTGCATTGTCCACAAGATTCGTGCTTGTAGAAGTGGGCGATTCTCCAAAGCACTTCTACCATATCCGTATCTTCATCCATCACTACCATGCCTGCCGTTCCCATCATAGAGCCAGCATCCTTTAGCGAATCCGAATTCATAGTTACTCCTTCAAGCTGGTCTGCCCGGAGTGGGGGAGTGGAAGATCCACCAGGAATGATGGCCTTCAAATCCTTTCCTCCTCGAATGCCACCGGCTACTTCATTAATAAGATCCATTACGGGAATGCCGGAAGGATATTCATATACACCAGGACGATTCACATGTCCTGAAATTCCATACAGAATAGGGCCAGGATGTTCTTCAGATCCGATATCAGTATACCAATCGGCTCCATTGTTAATAACCAACGGTACGTTGGCAAGGGTTTCTATATTGTTAATGGTGGTTGGGCGATTCCAAAGTCCCTTTTGGGCCGGAAAAGGAGGCTTGGTCCGCGGATAACCCCGTTTGCCTTCAAGAGATTCCAGCATAGCCGTTTCTTCACCACAAATGTAGGCACCTGCTCCGTACGTAAGCTCCATCTCCATGGAGACATCTGTCCCCATAATATTTTCGCCCAAATATCCTTTTTCATAAGCATCATCAACGGCATCTTGCAGTTGGTGTACCCAGGAAATGTATTCCCCTCGGATATAAACGTAAATCACATCCACCTGCATCGCATAACCTGCAATAAGAGCCCCTTCGATAAATAAGTGGGGATTGTATTCAAAAATCTTTCGGTCTTTAAAAGTACCGGGCTCAGATTCATCACCATTGCAGGCCAGGTAGCGGGGACCTCCATCCGGATCGGGCATAAAGCTCCATTTAAGTCCGGCATTAAAACCCGCGCCGCCGCGTCCACGAATATTGGCCGCCTTCACTTCATTAATCACATTATCTCGGGACCATTTTTCTTGGTCATTTAAAACCTGTTTCCATGCTTTATATCCGTTATTTTCTTCGTAGACATCAATTTCCTGCAGATTAGGAATATCGGGAATTAACAGTGGTTCGTAT
>JBEPXF010000049.1:0-13999 GCA_041642075.1 Fodinibius sp. | reverse complement strand
AGGATCGGTTGTCAAATTATCTAAATTACCTTCCAGAGCATCGTCAAGATCGGAATCAAGCACAAACTTCTTTTCTTCATCCTCAATAAAGCTACCGTTGAGTGTAATATCTACGGCATTATCAATACGGGGGAAAAGCGGAATCTTAAAATCGCGTATGGTATAGGCAAAGGAAAATCTGAGTCCGCGCGATAGCCGTTCTATAACTGATGTATTGGAAAGCGACAGGCTGGTCAGTTTGCTGTACTCATACTGTATATTTGATCGTAACCCTGAGAGCCAGGTTACATTCAGACCCATCAGCGGGCTAAAGCGTTTTTCAATATTGATGGTGTTCGCTTCGTACTCCGGACGTCTGTTTTGTACAGAATAATTTCCCAGTGAGATACCCGGCAAAAGATTTTTATCTGCATTAAAAGTCCATCCTAATTGATACAGACCACTATAATTATGGGTAATGGAGGCCCTGCTCATTACATCTTTCCCAAAAGGGATTAACGTTTCTATACCCGACCACGTAATGCGCCAATCGGGAAGCGGAAAAGGCATAAAGCTACGTTCTCCTATTGCACCGGTTCCTATTCCCAGGTATGCATTGCGAAAATCTTCCTGCAGAGATTCTTTTCCCAATACAGAGCGTCCGTCATTATTACCCGTCGAATCTGAAATAACCCCGTTCTGAGCATTTATATCATCAAAAGCAGTTTGTAGCTGTCTACGGAAAAATCCCCTGTAACCGTCCCCGAGCGCCCAAACGCTGGATCTTATTTGCCCACTTTGATTGCGAACTGTACTTCTTTCCTCATCGGGACGAATTGAAATGGACTCCGTATCTGTTTTATTCCATTCTGCATTCCAGGTAAAATCGATGGTTAGATTTTGGAAAGGTCTCAGGCGTGTTTCAACTCTCAAATCATCAGATAAATTACGATTAGACGGTATTTGAAGCGTACTACCACCTGGATTACTGATTAACCGACCCCGCCCTATATGATCGGTTAGTCCAGTACGATAAGAAAAGGGAGGTGAAAATTGACTCCCGCTACGATTAAACATTTGAAAAAACTGGGATCCCCCCTCATAACCGCTTTGCATGGCGTTTTTGGAGATATTGAAGCTCACATCCAGTGACTCAATACTCAGGATCGCTTGTACGCTTTTCCGGGCAAGAGTTGCAAATCCTCTCTGTTCGTCTGGGTTTTCAGGTTCGGATCGACTATTACTATTTGTCGATGCTGTAAGGTCATTATACCATCCCATGCGTTCCAGCAATTCCTGTATATCAAAATCAAGAGATTGATTAAGACTCAAATTGTTAGAGAGGTTTGCTCCCAATCTGGATCCAGCGGGACTATTTCTCCATTGGTATCCACCACTGTAATTGGATGAATAATCAATCCAGCTGATCAGTTCAACAGAGTTCAGGCTGGGCTGCCAATTTGCAGAGTAGGACTCTTGGTAGGTACTCCGGCGTGACGAGAGCGTATCCAAAACAAGATCCTGCAGTACGCTTTTAGTAGAACGAAGCCGGTAATTATCCGACCCTGATTCTGGATCGCCTTCTATACCAGCCCTTGAGAGATCAAAGACCGACTGTGTCTGGAAGGTGGTTTTAATTGAAGGCGTCAAATTATAACCAAAGCCTAAACGGGTATCATAGGTAAAACTGTGTGATTGCTGGAGGGGATTATCAGTATTACTGGACGCAAACCTGCGAAGTTGCTCGTTATAATCGCGATCGATACTGGCCCCTGCAGTAATGGAAGCCGGAGTATATCCCAGCTGTATACCCGCTAGCGGATGGAGTAGCGGCATACCCCCCAGAAAGTCAAATGGCCGGAATAACTGCGTGCTTCTAAAATTGAGGTTATAGCGAAGACTTCCCCTGTAATTCCAGTTGTTTTGGCGACTGTATTCCGGATTACGCCGCTTCGTCGTATTATATACATAATTCAGGGTGGTCTTGTCTAATGTGTATTCGGCCAGTGGAGAGGACGAACGTGACTTTGAAATATTGGAGAGATTAATGGAGTAGCTTTCCATGGCGGTTTGACTTTCCCTGATCTGTTCCTGAATAACTCTTTCTTTTTGGTCTTCACTGATATCCTGACGTGCATAAACGGCATTTTCGAAATCGGAAAGCCGAATATCTCCCTGATTAGGAAGGTAGCGAGGCGTTGAATTTGACTGACGGGTGGATAGTGTTACAGGAATATTCCATCCAAACCGACCTGGAATGAACTTGTGCATGTTAAATGTAGAATTCACATCATATGAAAAAAGATCCGAGGTACGTCGCTGGCCTAAGCGGGAATTAAGAGCTCCAAATCCATCTGTTTCGCGATTTAAGTTGGCATTGAATGAAGCAAAATCAGCCATCTCTACACGTGCCTTAGCATTGGCGGCCCAACCAGAGCGGTTGTCAAATCCTGATACACGCAATTCATTAAACCAGAACTGCCCATCAAGGGATGAAACGCCTCCATCAGAGGGATTCTGGGGATCAAAGGGGTTGTGGATACCAATCCCGATTTCTCCCACACGATCCAGTGAAGGATTTCCTTTAATAGCAATCACTGCACCGGGTGGAGCCTCTTCAAGAAGATCAGAACGTTCATATCGCCCCGATGGATCGTCTCCCTCCTGATTACGCAGTTGTTTTAGCTCATTAAAAGCCCGCAAAATTATATTCATGCTGTTCTCATCATACAGCCAAACCTCCTCAGCTTCCTGTTCCAGCTCGCTGCCACCTATTTCATTGAGCGCCTCAAAGTTATATGGGTAATCGGGATCAGAAGGACTTATGGGCTGGCGATATTCATAATAATTATTTGTCAAGTCCGTCCCATACCGTACCACAAGCTCCGCATCACTTCGGTTATCATACCCCTCCCCGTGAACATACATACGCACATTTGAATAATTAACCATATTAAGTCCGCCGGGATATATCCGCTTCATCATTTTAAGCTCTCCCGGTCCCAGGTTATCTATACCCACTGCAATAGATTGCTCATTGGCAATAGTCTGCCGCTGCCGACTTCTGTTTGTTTCACGAATAGCTCCCTCGGGCTGGCGATACGGGATAGGTCTGCGCTGACTGTTCTCCTCAATATTAATAGAGGAAATTTCCATCTCTCCCTGCTGAGGCCCCTGCTCTTGGTCTACATTATCAGCATTGCGCCACTGACTTCCTACCAGTTCAAAAGTAGCAAAACGCATAGTAAAAGGCTTCTCATAGCCCGACATCCACACCCGGATGTACGAAATATTCTGAAAATCTTCAATCCCACCAACTTTACGAACCCAGTCTTTGAGCGGTATTCGAACCTGGTACCAACGCTCCTGCTGGCTAGAACCATCAACCTTATCTACGATATAGTCTCCTTCCGAACCGACTTCAATATCATCTACCTCTGCGGGATTCCAGTCTATCTGGTATTGAAAATATTCGTCATTCTGCTCCACATTGGAAGGCGTAATCAATCCTTCTGTATCCGGTGTATTTGTTACTGCCCGCTTATCATCCCTGTTTGCGGGAGAATTGCCCTCATGGTATCCATACATACGATGAAAACGCTCATGAAGCATAAGTTCTCCAATTTGACTCTCCCCATAATATATATAATCGTCGTTAGAAGGATCGGCCTGTATGGCCTCAAACTCGGGACTATTACCACCATATTGAGCTCGCATGTTATTGATAAAATCCCCGAAAAGTGCCTGCTCATTTCTATTGCCCATACCTTCAACATTCGGAGCCCCGTCCAGTCCCACATCCTCCAGAGATCGCGTTTCATTGGAGAACTGTCCTTCCGGTGCGGGTGGAGGCACAGGAATATAAGACCGGATACTACTAGCTGGGTTATCCGGTTCTAAGTTATCGGGGCGTCGGGCAAGTCCATCTTCAGTATTATTTTTAAAGTTTGGAACCACATCTTCAGATACAGTTCCCACGTCAATGTATATTTCCCCTTCATAATCCTGGAGATCCTGGACCGTAGGTGAGCGACCATCGGGCAGAACAGGCTGAACCCAGAACTCAAGGAACTCAATATTATTTTGCGTTAAATCCTCCTGTCCCGCCGGTAAAGTGGTTGTCATCCCTCCCCAGGTACGAGACGACTCATTTTGAAGAAGATTTTTTAAGTCGTCATTATAGTTATACGGCCCACGCTCTGATGGATTATAATGGATATCCAGCGTGCGGATAAAGTTTTCTTCTGTAAGTACATCTCGATTGGGAAATACATCTGTAACTTTTACCCGCTGAGATTCAGGGGTACGCTCTGCATCGTCAAGAATCTCGTCAATATTCTGAGGGATGCTGTACCAGGCAAAAGTACTGCGTAAATCGGAACGTGCTATTTTATCTGCCAGGCTTCTCATAGGATCGGAAGTCGAATCATCTTCAAAAATTGCTTCATCGGGATCATAGCCAGGTACCGCCGCCGGGGCTGCCGCCAGTTTCCATTGTGAAGGGTTCATAAAGCTGAGGTTGATATCCGAGCCTTCAAAATCATCAATAAATGAAAGGCCGTTTTTTTCATCCTCAAATAATCTGTTGTCATCGATAGCGTCATTTACGGCGCTCGTCCGTGATACATCTGGATTCAGCTGGGCAAATTCTCCACTTAAACTAATAGCAGATGGTTCTTTGGTTTGTAATAAAGGAAATTGGTCTAGTATTCGGCTCAACCAGGCTACATCAAAATGTGCATTTGCATCCAAACCGATCACGGAATTATTGACAGGCTCATCCCCAATCCGGATTTTATCCTGCAAGGGTTTTTCTTTTAAATTAAAAAACGTACTTCCCAAATTTATGTTATCAGAGACACTATATTGAGCCCGTACCCCCGTAAAATTTTTCTGACCTATTTGTGCGATCTGATTATTTTCATATTCAATCTTAATTTCCTGTCCCCGCTGTAAGTATTGTTCGTTTAAAATGTTAATGCTACCAATTGAATAATCTACAGCATAGTCTGTTCCCTCCTGAAGCTCCCTTCCATTGGCATAGACATTTACAGATCCTTCGACTAAAGAGTAACCCAGACTATAGCTGGCTGAAATAGCTCCCTGGGCCTCTCCACTAATCAGATATAAATTGTTTTTAGCTCTTTGGGCCGCATTTTCTTTTCGCTCGTTATATAATTCATCATAGACCAGATCTTCAATTTGATCCTGTGCAGCTCCACTCTCTTCCAGAAGGGTAACAATCCGATCACCGAATGGTTCTAAATAGGGAAATACAATTCGTCCGGTATTGGGATTCAACACACTGGTACTAAAATCAATTTCATTATCGGGATTCAAGCTACCTTGCCGGTCAACTCTATCCAACCCTAAATCCTGAAGCAGGATAGAACTTCGCCCCGGGAGCGAGCTGGCCGGCACATTCTGCTCAGTATATTTAATATCAACGTCCAGTCCATCGGGTGTAAGATTATTCGCTCCAATGGAATACACATTCTTCATCATTAAATCCCAAAGATAATTACCGGTCGTCAACGTTTGAGGACGAATAAGTTTGAGATAGATGCGATTACCCCCGCCCGGACTCACATCACCTACACTAACAGTTTGGCCAGTCTGGGGATCATTATATTTAAAAGAAACTGCTAAAGCCTGTCGTGAGGCTAAATCCCGTTTTAATGACAGATATCCCAAAGAGCGATTAAGATCATAATCTTCTCCCTCTTGTAAAGGAATAAAATATCCCTCCACAAAAGCAGACGGATCAGCATTAAGATCACTCGCAGAAACTCCCTGAGAAGGATCTCTATACTGATCAAGCAGTCCTTCCGAAAAAATATCTCCTTCCTCGTTCGGAGATTCATAGCTACCATCAGCATTTTCTACGACACCGAGCTCACCTAACGCTATAGCCTGCCGTTCTCCCTCTTCAGATTGGGAAGATTCCCGGAGTACCCAAACGTTGACCTCGGTAAGCTGAAGTGCTTGTCCCAGCTGTTGGGGATTTGAAACGTTATCTTCATATTCCTGGCGAGTGAAAAAATCTAAAAAGAAATGTCGATCATCTTCATAATCTATGGGACGTATATCAATTTCCTTCTCTTGTGATCCCCCGGTTATAGTCTCCGTTTGTTCTTCTCCTTCTTGCTGTGAAAGTACAGAAGTGAGTTCCAGGGATCCCAACTGAACGATAGACTTTACCCCAAAAAGTGCGCTACCGCCCCGGATTAAGGAATTTCCTGTTTGCATTGAAACATTTCCCATCTCTAGCCGCTGTATAATTTCATCCTCATAACCCTCATAGACTATGTTCACCCGGTTCATAAAGTCGAAGGCACGTTCGGTATCCCAGTCGGTTTGTATTGAGAGCTTATCCCCAATAGTTCCCTGGATATTAAGCTGCAAACTTTGTTCAAAAGTTGGAACAATCTGTGTCTGCTGGTCTGCCGGTATATTAGGATTTTCCGTCTTCCGAATAGAGGCTCCAACATTCATATCCGCTGTTCCATTGATAGACAAATTCACCTCCGGACGCCCGAAAATAGTAGAAAAAGTAGACTCTTCACCTCCAGGGAGATCCATACTAAAATCAAGTAATCCTTCCTGAAGACCCTCTGAAGTTTGTTCTTGCAACAAACGGTTCCAGTTTTCCCGTACGGATTGCTGACGGTGCCTTCGGACATACTCATCAAAATCCATTATATATGGTAGCGAAATCGGATGCTGATATAACATCCGGCGGCTTTTATAGGTACCCATAGAATCGCGCTGCACAGAAAATTCTTCCTGAGGCAGTAAAATGTAATAAAGGTTTGGAGGCAACTCCCAAAAGGCTTTATTAACTCTTCGGGGCTGATACAGATAGGGAAGGGTATCCTGTACAGTCGAAGATAATCTCGGTTCTACCGACTGCTGCTCCCCCTTATTCTGAGTTAAACCAGACGTTACGCCGGCTATGAACAGAAAGAACAGCGTGACAAAAAATATTTTTGTATTGAGCTGCACGTATAGTTTTACAATAATTTCCTATGATGTATTGATCAAAAACAATCGTAACGCTATTCTATATGCAGCTCCTCTTATTTAAAAATTAAAAAATGCTAAAATGTGCCTGTGAAGATAATAATAGTTAATTTCTTTTCTCAAAAAGTTGATTTTTTTTACTCTCATCAATAGGCCATTTTGTATAGTACAAGTATAGGTCTTATTTAGAGTTCGTTCAATGAATTTATAATATGCGCTTTTTACCTAATAAACTACAACTTGACGTCTTAAAGCGACATTCAGGGCCTTTTGTCTTTTGCTTTTTTACCGTAATGTTCTTTCTACTGATGCAGTTTTTGATTTTATACATCGATCTGCTGGTCGGCAAGGGACTTCCTTTTGGTGTCATTATAGAGCTTATTCTTACAAATTTAGCCTCTATGGTGGTATTAGCCATACCTATGGCCGTTTTAGTTGCCTGTTTGATGGCTTTTGGAAAAATAACTGAATTGAATGAGCTTACCGCTCTAAGGGCAGCTGGTGTAAATCCCTTCCAGGTTATTAAACCTGTTCTGGTCGTTGGTACCATTCTTTCTATTTTTTTAGTCTGGTTCTCCAACGATGTATTACCGGATGCCAACCAACGTGCCAGGTCACTGTTTATAGATATACGAATGAAAAAACCCGGATTTGACCTCAAACCGGGTGAATTCTACGAAGGAATTGACGGATATACTTTCCTGGTGCAGGACATGACCAACGAATCTGATTCTCTTCATAATGTCACCATTTTCCAGCATCCCGACAATAACCGCAAAGAAGCTCTTATTAAAGCCAAAAGGGGCGAACTAGTAAGCGAGCATAACGGTGAAACCATGACGCTGTTTCTTCGCGAGGGCTCCATACTTCGGTACCTGGATCGCCGTGAAGAGGGTCGAAAGATTACTGTTCTTGAAGAAACTGCCTTTGACCGCTATCGTATCAGTTTTGATTTATCCGATCTCTCCTTTTCCAGGTCCAATCCCCAGGATCGTTCCCGAAACGACCGCACGATGGATGTACAGGCTATGCAAGCAGTAGTAGATTCTCTAAAACGAGAAGTTAATGATCAAAAACAAGAGGTGATAAATAGCAATAGCTATATAGTTCCTGCAATAAAGATAAGTGAGGAAAAATCTCAATTTGCACGACGATTAGGATCTCAGCCAGATTCAATAAAGCAGTCTCCCTATGACAGTCGCTTTGTTGCTCTCAATACACTGGAATCGGAATCCGACCAACAAACGCTGCAAAGTATGACCGTCTCCAAGTTACGCAATTACCGCTCTCTTTTTGAAAATGTTATTTCGGATATCGATTGGCGAATTAACAAGATTGCCCAGTTCATGGTGGAGATACATAAGAAATTTTCTATTCCTATAGCCTGTATTATCTTTGTGTTGCTGGGAGCCCCTATCGGAATGTATACCAAAAAAGGAAATCTGGGGTATGCCGCGCTGATCGGTCTCATTCTCTTATCCTTTTATTGGATATCTATTATACAGGGTGAAAAACTGGCCGACCGGCTTTATATCGCCCCCAGTACTGGAATGTGGTTCTCCAATGTACTTTTAGGTATTATAGGAACCTACTTAGTTATTCGAGTTTCTACTCCTTTTAAGCTATCAAACCTGTGGAACAACCGTGATCAAGAAGATTGATAAATATATCTTATTACGCCTCTTTACCATCACTGTTTTTTTACTGATGGCATTGGTTTTCATCTTTATTGTTATAGACTTTTCGGAGCATAGTGAAGATTTTACAGACCGTGGCGCTACCTTTGCCGAAATATTCGGGGTGTACTACCTGAACTATATACCTGAGATGATTCGATTAATCAGTCCCCTCGCTATATTTATAGCCTGCCTCTATCTTACCGGGCAAATGTCTGAAAGACTTGAGATCACTGCGCTTAAAGCTTCTGGAGTCAGCCTGTATCGGTTGCTGGTACCTTATCTGATATTTGCATTCATAATGACAGCGACCATAAGCTATATGGATGGATTTCTTCTTCCTGATGCAAACGAAAAGAGGATAGATTTTGAATCAAAGTACTTACAAGGTAAATCTGAAAAGGTAGACAGCAATCGGCTTTTCAGACAAGAATCAGAACACTCTATTTTAAAGATTGGGTATTATAACGCCAATGAAAATACTGCCTATCGCATTGATGTTACAACTTTTGCGGCCGACAGTATAAGAGAAACCCTTTATATTCAGCGGATGAGCTGGAAAGAGGAAAAGGAACAATGGTCTCTGAAAGATATTGACAAACGTATTTTTACGCCCACCGGGTATGAATATGTAAGTATAGATTCAATGGATACCACTTTCAGTATTTATCCCCAGGATTTGGCCCGTACGACCTCTGATATTTATCAACTCACCTATCCAGAGGCCCGAAAATATATCCAGTCTATTGAACGGAGCGGCGCTGGTAATTTGGGGACTCCAAAAGTACAACTATATGGACGCTATGCCTATCCATTTTCAATTATTGTACTTATCATTGTCGGCTTTTCCATCGCTTCAGTTCGGCGTCAAGGAGGTAAAGGATTCTATATTGCTGCTGGCCTGACAGTCAGTTTCCTCTACCTGGTGATGATGAAAGTTATTGAGCCTTTTGGTGGCAGTGGCGAAATGTCTCCTTTTCTTTCAGCTATTTTGCCTCACCTCATCTTTTTGACCTTGGGTCTTGGAGCCTTGTATACAGTACGGAAATAACAATGCTCCTAGCTTACTGAATAGTTTGGAGACTCTTTGGTAATTTGAACAGAATGGGGATGACTCTCTTTATAGGCAGCAGCGGATATCTGAACAAATTCTGCCTGCTGAAGCTTTGAGATCTTTTCTGCTCCCGTATAGCCCATTGCAGCACGAAGTCCCCCAACCATTTGATGCACTACTTCGCTCAAGTATCCCTTATAGGGAACACGCCCCTCAATACCTTCCGGCACAAGCTTATTAATATTGTCTTCTACATCCTGGAAATAACGGTCCTTCGAACCTTTTTCCATCGCTCCGATACTGCCCATACCCCGGTATGACTTGTACTTTCGGGACTCATAAATAATGGTTTCGCCGGGACTTTCATCCACACCGGCAAACATGGACCCCATCATTACCGCATCAGCTCCTCCTGCTATCGCTTTGGGAATGTCTCCCGTTTGCTTGATGCCGCCATCAGCAATAAGACCTACATTAGCTCTTTGGGCGTACTCAGCAACTTCCATGACGGCGCTAAGCTGCGGTACCCCCACCCCCGTTACAACACGGGTAGTACAAATAGATCCGGGTCCTACTCCTACTTTGAGCACATCTGCTCCGGCTTCAACCAGAGCCTCGGCTGCATCTTTTGTGGCAATATTTCCAGCAATAAGATCCAGATCCGGATAGGAGGATTTTATTTTTTTAACCATTTCCAAAACACCTTTAGAATGGCCGTGTGCCGTATCAATAGTGATAATATCAACACCCGATTCAACAAGAGCAGCAACGCGATCCATGGTATCAGACGTGACACCTACTGCGGCTCCAACGCGAAGCCGACCCATTTCATCTTTACAGGCATTGGGAAAATTCATTTTCTTTTCAATATCCTTGAAAGTAATAAGCCCCACCAGTTTATTATCATCGTCCACAATAGGAAGTTTTTCTACTTTGTGTTCCTGTAATAACTTCTCTGCTTCTTCCAGCGTGGTTCCTTCGCGAGCCGTAATCAATGGGTCCCGGGTCATGATAGTACTCAGCTTTTTATCCACATAGTGCTCAAAACGCAGATCGCGATTGGTTACAATGCCAACCAGGGTATTATCCTCTTCCACAATTGGAATTCCACCAATTTTATGCTTCTTCATCAGCGCACGGGCTTTACGAACGGTAGAATCCTCATCCAACGTTACAGGATCGACAATCATACCGCTCTCGCTCCGTTTAACCATTCTCACATGATCAGCCTGATCTTCAATAGACATATTTTTATGGAGCATAGCAATGCCTCCCTCCCGGGCCAGAGCGATTGCTAAACGATACTCAGAAACCGTATCCATCGCCGCACTGATGACTGGTATATTAAGAGTTAAGTTGGAGGTAAGGTTAACGCTGGTGTTCGCGTTACGGGGAAGAATTTGTGAATACGCTGGTACTAGAAGAACATCATCATATGTTAACCCTTGACGTGTAATGCGATCAAAAGGAGAGGAATTTTCCATAGTTGCTGGGATCTGCAAGCGTTGGGATTCAGGTTTGGGCAAAGATAAAAAAAATGTGGACGACCTGCTTAACAGTTTTTCCAAAAAAATCTGTTAGTCAGGAACCGCCCACATCTCCCTGCAGCCCAATCTGCCTCTCTTCAAAAAAGATTGTTCACAGACTGCGAACACGTAAGGCATCAACGGCCGTCTTCAAAGAGCAAATACCATCCTTGAAATTATTAACCCAGTACACCACGCGCTGGCGACGACGCTCCACATGCGGATCGCAGCTAGAGTATTGTCCCTGCAACTCATCAACCATTGCGGCTACATCGTCCTTAATTTCCATTTTAAGAGCGTCAGGCAAATCTCCCCACCCCATCACTCCAAACATCTCCTGGAGTTCTTCATGCTCCTTCTTAGCCTGCTTGATGACTTTTTGAAGTACTGGCTCAATGTTAACTTTTGCCTGTCGCTGGGAAGGTTTAATTGCTGTATTCATCACTTTTTTTGAGTTTAATTAATCTTCACTTCTAACCTAATCAGCTAAAGTGACAGCGTAATGTCACCCCTATTTTAAAAAAAATATGGCAATTATATATCACTCTCTTCAATTCAATCTTTAAGGTTCTGTATGCAACCAATGGGTATATAAAATGGAATTGCAGGAAAAATAGAATTGTTCCCAACAATAACATACAGAGCAACAAATACCTCTACTTATTATCTATATGCTTACATTTTATAAAAATAGTTCAACTCCCTTTACCGGACATATTGAAGAAAAGCTTAAAAAAATGGTCGCGGCTCATGAAGTCGTGGAAGCAGATAGCAATGTTTCCCTGCCTGATATACTAACCAGGGATCAATGACCTGCCCTGAGCGATGGGCACCAAATATGGACCGCGCCGGAAAAAATCAAAGAAGTATTGAGAGATCTGCATCGAGATTTGAAATTCAGGCGGGGTATGCAATCGGATGCCTGCCACTTAGATCCGGACAATCCAGATGAATGCTTATAAGAAATTGGTGCATAACCGGCGGTTGCCTAGGGGTTGGGGTAATTATAAAGTAGAGTAAGGAGATTATAAGACTTATCCGCGTTAAGTGCTTTAACCTTTGTTTATTTCATAGACCCTTGTGCTATCAACAATCGGACACTTCTTGGCTATTTTTTCTGCTTTATTAAGGTCAATTGCTTCAATAACAGCATAACCTGTAATAGAATTTTTAGCGAATGGAAGATCACTAGTACCTGATTGAGTAATTTCTCGACCATCCCGAAGTCCTCCCCTGGCAACCTGAATATCTGCAACTGATTCGAACCATTGGTTCCAAGCAGCCATATCTTCCGATGTAGGTTGTTCAAACCCGTAGTGTAAAATTAGGAAGTTCTTCATTATTGGGTCCTCTTCATATTTTTTATTGCTTATAGTTATTTCTAATTAACTATAGTAGCAATTCTCTCCTTAAATAGCTCGTTAATCAAAACTTTTTCTTAAAAACCGCCTAACCCTATTTATTCAGGATAAATTGACCGCTTGGCCGCCAACAGGGTGTTCTTCATAAGCATAGCTACTGTCATAGGCCCAACGCCGCCGGGAACGGGTGTTATCCAGCTGGCTTTCTCCTGAACACTATCAAAATGGCAATCTCCAACCAAGGTATATCCTTTCTCTTTGGTTTCATCCGCTACGCGGTTAATACCTACATCAACAACGATAACCCCCTCCTTAACCATCTCGCCTTTGATAAGGTTTGGCTGGCCTGCAGCAACTATTAATATATCCGCTGATATGGTATGGGCCGTTAAATCCTTCGTATATTTATGACAAATGGTTGTCGTAGCCTTGCCCTCGGAATCTTCTTTTGAAAGCATTATGGAAATAGGACGTCCCACAATATTACTGGCACCAACTACCACGGCATGCTTCCCTTTGGTTGGTATGCTATAGTATTTAAACAATTCAAAAATGCCGGCAGGTGTACAAGAACGAAAGCTGGGCTGTCCCACGGTAAGACGACCCACATTCATAGGATGGAATCCATCCACATCTTTTTTATGATCAATGGCTTCAATAACATCATGAGAGGAAAGATGAGAAGGCAGCGGCAACTGAACCAAAATTCCGTCTATTGAGTCATCGTCATTGAACCGATGGATCGTTTTCTTGAGCTCCTTAGCAGAAACAGTATCAGGCAACCGATGGGTATCCGTTTCAATTCCCACCTCTTTACATGCACGTGTTTTAGCTCCTACGTACACATTGGAAGCAGGATCATTGCCCACCAACAAAACCTGTAGAAATGGAGGCCGGTTACCTGTATCAAGCCAATCTTCTACGTCTTGGCGAACTTCATCCCTGGTTATTCCTGCTACTTTCTTCCCGTCAATAATTTTAGCGGACATTAATAAAAAACTAAAAAATTAGATTTGATTTGATAAAACGATGAAATACGTTGTCTTCTTCAAGGACAAGAGATATCATCGTTCAATATTGTACTTTTTCATTTTGTTATACATGTGACTGCGTTGAATATCAATAGCTTCAGCGGTCTGTGATATATTCCAATCATTTTCTTCAAGTTTTCGCAGCAAAAATAACCGTTCTGCCGATTCTTTAAAACCTTGAAAGGTAGTTTTCTGATCCAATAAGTCATCGGTCTGATCCGGCTTCTTTTTCGGGGTTCCTGTCATGTTTTCCACATCCTCGGCATCAATGGTATCATCTTCGGCCAATAATCCCAATCGTTCAACAGCATTCTGTAACTCTCGAACATTCCCAGACCAATGCTGTTTT
>JBEPXF010000048.1:0-14166 GCA_041642075.1 Fodinibius sp. | reverse complement strand
AATACAATAATGAGCGGCGGGAGCTATTGGGATACCTTCTTTTTCAATATCAATCCCCTGTGCCTCAATTCTGGATATAATACTCGGAAAATGTTTACGGATACGGCTAGCATCCAAATGACGGAGATCCAGATATACATAATTTTTTTTCTGTCGGCGAATTTGACGTAGTATTTCTCCGGAGACAATATCCCGGGGCGATAACTCCTTCCGGGGATAATCCTCCATAAATCGCTCCTCCTCTTCATTATATAGTCGGGCTCCTTCGCCCCTTATCGCTTCACTAATTAGAAAGGTAGATCCGTCATCGGCATAGAAGGCGGTGGGATGGAACTGTACAAATTCCAGGTCCTGCAGCGTGGCACCAATATCCAGTCCAAGCCATAATCCATCTCCGGTGGAAGTATGAGGATTGGTGCTTCTTTGGAACAATCCTGAATATCCGCCGGTAGCCAAAATAGTAGCCGAACTTTCAATACTGATATTTCTATTCTCATCAAACAAATAGGCCGCAGCACCGTTGCATCTCATCTCATTAGCGAAAAGCTGATAAATGAAGGCGTGTTCAACCACGTTTATACGCTCTTCCTTTTTCACGAGATCAGTCAAGAACTCTACAAGCGCTTTGCCGGTAGCCGCTCCATTCGCATGTAATACTCTCCGGTTAGAGTGCCCCCCCTCGAGTCCAAGATCCAGCTCGCCATTTGTTAGATCAAAGGGCATGCCTAAATCAATATACTTCTTTATTTCGGAGGCTCCTTCCCTAACTAACAGTTTAACTGCTTCGGTATTGCAGAGGCCACGTCCCGCTTCAAGTGTATCTTTTATATGGCTTTTATAGGAATCCTCCGAATCCAATACAGCAGCAATTCCCCCTTGGGCCCAATAGCTACTGCTATGCTCCAAATCGGACTTTGTAATGAGATGGACTTCGCCATATCTGCTGGCGTGTAAAGCAGCACTCAGTCCGGCTGCTCCACTTCCAATAACAAGAAAATCGGTATTGATTGTTGTGCTGTTCACAATAGTGACCTTTCTAAAATCTAATGCTAAATATAAGACATAATTAGGAGGCTCCCCAAGATAATAAAAGCCCTTCACCGATCGGTGAAGGGCTTTTATATTTTTTAGATGTGTGTAGTACTATTCCTTATCGTCTTCATCAACGACTTCAAAATCAGCATCTACTGCATCGTCTTCATCCTCATCTTCTCCTTCGGCCTTACCAGCTCCATTCGCTGCATTTGCAGCTCCTGCAGCAGCACCTGGTCCCGCAGTACCAGCACCTGGCTGACCTTGTTCTTGGGCAGCAGATTGATAGATCTCTTGCGAAGCTTCTGACCATGCGTTATTCAACTCTTCCATGGCGTCATCAAGCTCATCGACCTTCTCCTGATCGTGGAGCTCTTTCACTTTTTCAAGTGCTGCTTCAATCTTCTCTTTATTTTCATCAGAGATCTTATCCTCGTGCTCATCAAGCTGCTTACGTGTTGAGAAAACAAGGCTGTCTGCTTTATTCAGCTTCTCAGCTCGCTCTCGAATGCGTTCATCCTCTTCAGCATGTTCTTCGGCAGCCTCTTTCATTTTTTCAATTTCCTCTTCAGACAAGCCAGAGGATGATTCAATACGGATACTTTGTTCCTTACCGGTGCCTTTGTCTTTAGCGCTTACATTGAGTACACCATCGGCATCGATATCAAAAGTAACCTCAATTTGAGGAACTCCGCGTGGTGCCGGAGGTATACCATCTAAGTGGAAACGTCCAAGCGTTCGGTTATCCTGAGCCTTGGCGCGTTCACCCTGCAGCACGTGTATTTCAACGCTGGTTTGGTTATCAGCAGCTGTAGAAAATGTTTCCTTCTTGCTGGTCGGGATAGTAGTATTGGCCTCGATCAACTGTGTAGATACACCGCCCAATGTTTCGATACCCAATGAAAGCGGAGTAACATCCAGTAAGACAACATCATCAACATCGCCAGACATTACACCACCCTGAATAGCGGCGCCAACGGCTACAACTTCATCAGGATTAACGCCTTTGCTCGGATCCTTACCAAAGAAGTCTTTAACAACTTCCTGAATTTTCGGGATGCGTGTAGAACCACCGACCAGGATTACCTGATCAATTTCATTTTTACTTAATTCCGCATCATCCAGTGCCTTTTTGCAAGGATCTACCGTTTTCTGGATCAGGTCGTCTATCAGCTTTTCAAATTGAGAGCGGCTGATATCAATATTCAGGTGCTTAGGTCCAGAATCCGTAGCCGTAATAAACGGCAGGTTTACATTGGTTTTCTGTGAACTTGAAAGCTCTATCTTGGCTTTCTCAGCAGCATCCTTCAGGCGTTGCATAGCCATCGGATCTTCACGCAAGTCAATACCTTCATCTTTCTTGAACTCTTTGGCAAGATGATCAATAAGGCGTGAATCAAAGTCGTCACCTCCCAGGTGGGTATCCCCACTGGTTGATTTTACTTCAAAGACCCCGTCGCCCAGTTCAAGGATTGAAACATCAAATGTCCCACCACCCAAGTCATAGACAACAATAGTCTGATCCTGATCTTTTTTATCCAGCCCATATGCCAGTGAAGCGGCAGTAGGCTCATTAATAATTCGTTTTACATTCAATCCGGCAATCTCGCCGGCTTCCTGCGTAGCCTTACGCTGCGCATCGTTAAAATAAGCAGGTACCGTTATAACGGCATCGGTAACCTTTTCGCCCAGGTACTCTTCTGCAGTCTGCTTCATTTTCTGAAGCACCATTGCAGAGATTTCCTGTGGAGCATATTTTCGATCTTCAATTTGAACACGGGCCGTATCGTCATCTCCTTTGACAATCTTGTAAGAAGCCTGCTTAGCCTCTTCCTCAACCTCGTCAAAGAAGCGACCCATAAAGCGCTTAATTGAAGACACCGTTTTGTCTGGATTTGTAATTGCCTGTCGTTTGGCAGGGGCACCAACCAAGCGTTCCCCGTCTTTTGAAAATGCTACAACAGAGGGCGTTGTACGTCCGCCTTCAGAATTCTGAATAACGGTCGGTTCACTGCCTTCCATTACAGCGACGCAGGAGTTGGTAGTACCTAAGTCAATTCCTATGATCTTTCCCATAATAGTAATTTATCTTTTTGTTAACTGTTTTAATTCTTTATGAAATTTCTTCTTATCCAAAAGCTCAGATTTATATTTCAACTTTTTAAAATTCCTTGAAGCAACTTTCTTACTTAATTGGTATAGAAGTCGCATCATCGGATACACCGGATTTTGGCATGGTAATCGTCAATACTCCATGACTACACCGCGCATCAATTTCGGCCGTATTGACATTTTCCGGTAATGCAAATGAGCGCGAAAAAACACCGGTAGAACGTTCCTGTCGGCGAAATGACTGTGTATCAGCCACATCATCAGCTCGTTCTCCTTTTACTGTCAATACACGATCTTTCAGCGCAAGATTTATTTCTTCTTTAGATAAGCCGGGCAAATCCAGCTTAATAGTAAATTCTTCTTCGCTTTCAATAATATCACAGTCGGGTGTAAAGTCGTGACCTTTATCTTCAAGCGGTACAATACGCTCGACGATATTTTGTATATCCTTGCCCAACCTGGTTAATTCCTTTTCTATGTCAATACTAAATTCACTCATGGGTGTACCCATTTTTTATTGTTCGCTCTTATATGAGCAATGACAATGCCAAGTTATGTAGATGGGATAGTTTTATGACGTATTGGCATTATTAAACCAACAAAAGAAATGAATTGTCAGATTTGCGGACTATATAATCAATTCGTCAGCATTGACAGGTCATTCCAAAATCCAGGATATGAGATATCCGTACATTCTCCCCCTTCAACGGTTGATGTGGAAGTCCCCATTAAACCAAGTATTGCCGCTGACATTGCTATACGATGATCATGATAACTCTGGAATGTTGCATCATCAGGTATAAAGTTTGGATCCCCCTTAATTTCCAGTCCGTCTTTATACTCTTTGAAATCTGCTCCTACTCCCTCCAGAATTTGTGCCATGGCTGTCAGGCGGTCTGTTTCTTTATGACGCAGTTCCTCTGCTCCTGAGATTTTGGATATCCCATCAGCAAAAAGCATTGCAACCGACAGTATGGGAATTTCATCTATACAGTTAGGTACAATCTCTTCTGTAATATTTATAGGCTGAAGTGTTGAAGAAGAAACGGATAAATCACCGATAGGCTCGGGACCTTCAAAACGCCGGTTATTAATTTTGATATTGGCATTCATCTGCTGCAATATTTCCAGCGCCCCAGTACGAGTGGGATTGAGACCTACTTTAGGTAGTATAATCTCGGCATCCGAATGAATAGCACCGGCTACCAACCAAAATGCGGCGGCTGAAAAATCATTAGGTACGCGATAGGATTGCTCTGGCACCTCATTTTCTCTGCTGGAAAAAACCCGTTTCTCCCCATTTTCTTCTTCAATAGGTAAATTGAGCAGCCGTTCTGTATGGTCACGACTAGGCAACGTTTCGATAACTTTCGTAGGCTCGTCACCATACAGTCCAGCTAAGAGCACACATGACTTCAGCTGTGCACTGGCAATTGGAAGAGGAAAATTCAATGGTTTTAGCGGAGTATCTCTGCTTATTTCCAGGGGGGCATAATCACCGTCTCTTGCTTCTATTACTGCTCCCATCTCGGTGAGCGGATCGATAATACGCTTCATAGTACGAGAAGATAGCGATTCGTCACCTGTTAAGCGGGCCATTACCCCTGAACCTGCAATAATGCCGCTGAGCAGCCGCATGGTAGTACCGGAATTTCCACAATCCAGATCTTCGGAAGGCTGCACCAAACCATCACGTCCCACGCCCTCCATTTGGATAGTATTGTTTCCCTTAATTTGTATTCTGACCCCTAATTTACGGAGGCAGCCCAGCGTACTGTGAGGATCAGCGGCCTCTGAAAAATTTTTTATAATTGACGGTCCCTCATGCAAGGCAGCGAACATAGCTGCCCGATGTGAAATCGACTTATCAGCGGGTAGCTGAACGTTACCATGAAGTGTATCCGCAGGTTGAATATCGTAGTTCATTAATTGATAGAATCCAAGAGTTCTTGTGCTTCTTGTGCTTCCGGCTTATTAGGATGGTTCTGAATAAGATTTTCTAGGGTTGACTTCGCTTCACCCGTTTGTCCCAATTGGATAAAACTTTCTGCTCTTCCTAACTGGGCCCGGGCAATCCATGTATCATATGCTCCATATAAAACGCTTACTCGCGAATAATTTTGAAGTGCTTCTTCATAATTTTCACTTCTTTGGTCAGCTACACCTAAAAGGTATTGTGCCTCTGCTCCAACTTCCGAAGTATTGGCTTCGGCAACCAAACTAAGTAAATCTCTTGCATCCTGATATTCTCCATTTTCAAGCGCAACTTTTCCTAATCCTACATTTGCGGCGGCATAACTGCTGTTAATTTGTAATGCGGAACGATAGGCCTCTTCAGCTGCATCGATATTACCCATTTGGAGCTGGGCATTACCTCTGCCAATATGAGCCTCCAGGCGATAGTCTTGCCCGCCTTCTTCCAAGAGCTGGCTAAAATATTCATGCGATTGTTCATAATTACCTCTGTCAAAGCTAATCCGACCCAATGCCGCAAAAGAGGGACCAACCCGATTGGATTCGGGAAATTCCTGAACAACAGTCTGATATGCATTAATAGCTTCTCCAACCTGATCTGTCTCTTCATAGGCATTAGCCAAATTGAAGTGCGCATCTGGTAGTAGTTCTTCGTTATTTGTAATCCGGATATACTGCTGAAATTCCTCAATTGCACTGTTATAATCTCCTGATTGCATTAAGTTATCGGCCTGACGGAAGCGGAGGCGGTCTGCCATTGAGGTCTGTGGATTCTCTTCCAGAAACTCTTCCAATGCATCTGAACTGTTATCGGCTCCTCCCTCTGACATTTGGGAATACTGAATTCCATTGACGGCTTCAATGACATATTCGCTATCCGGATATTTTTCCATAACCTTTTTATAAGCGGCAATGGCCTCCTCGTAATCCCCGGCGTTATAATAGGTATCCCCAATATTATATTGCGCGCGAGCCGCCCAGCTCGTACCGGGATACTTACTAATTACCGTTTGAAATTCCTCCACAGCTTGGGAATAATTTCCGGTATTTAAATAGATATAAGCAATATTATACTGCGCCTGTTGGCTTAACTGACTATTCGGATACTCTTCCAAAAATCGGCGGAAAGTGGTCACTGCATCATATGTTTGGTCGCTTCGGTAATAGCTGTTGGCTATCTGAAATAGAGCGTAATCTCCACCGGGCTCTGCTCCCAGAACCTCCCTGTAGGTAGACATGGCATTACTATAATCTCCAAGTGCAAAGTAAGCATCGCCAATACGAAGGCGCGTGTCAGTATCATAGGGATAAAGAGCCGTTTCAGGTGGATCATATTCCTGCAGAAAAGTATTCAACGGGCCAATGGCCTGCTCAAATTCACCCATCTTAAAATAACTCCAACCAAGAGAATAACTCGCAGGTCCCACCAACTCATGGTCGCCATACTTCTGTGTAAACTGCCTAAACTGTTGTGCAGCAGGTCCATACTCTTCCATGTTATAATATGCATCAGCGCTCCAGAACAAAGCTTCTATTCCAACTTCCTCATCTGGTACTTCTTCATGCAGGGATTCAAATATTTGTTGTGCTTCTTGATAAGCCTGATTGCTATATTGTACCCAGGCTTTTTGAAAGCGTGCTTCACGCTTTACTTCCGGATCAATATTTGTGATACCTTCCGCTTCTTCAAAAGCCTGAATAGAACGGGTATATTCTTCGTTAGCAAAGTAGGCTTCCCCTAACAGGATATACACCTTACCCCCCCACTCCAACTCATCTTCATTACGAACAAGGGCTAAAAGAACTTCAATAGTTTCCGGGTGGTTACCCATTTCGTAGGCTGTGATTGCCCATTCATAATAGGCTTGCTCTACCCAACTTCCTTCCGTAAATCGATCTCCAAAATCACGAAATGTCTCCATCGCCTCCTGGTAACGAGACCCCAACTTTTCGTTTACCGCTTTATAATAGAGCGCTTTGCGGGCCAGTTCATCGGAGCCTTTCGCAGCTTTTTCAAACTCATCGGATGCCCAATGATAAATTTCCTGTTTATGATACAGCCATCCCAATCCATAATGAGCTGCCCGTTCCTCTTCTGTTCCCTCCGTACGATTTATATATTGGCGATAATAGGTAGAGGCTTCATCAAAGCTTTCTAAATAATTATAGCTTTCGGCAATGAGCAGCACGGCTTTGGTTTCCATTTCCTCATCCAAATATGGCATAGCGTTTTTAAATGCCTCTATAGCCTGCTCATACCGTCCCTGTTGGTAATACGATTCCCCTAAGGCCATTGCTGTTCGACGAGTTATATCTGCATTGGGATATCGTTCTTTTAGTAATTCAAAAGCATCAGTAGAAGCGTCATACCGCTCCTCCGACAAAAAGAGCTGTCCCCTTTCATAAAGTGCTTTCGGTGCCCATTCCGTATCCGGATAATCATCTGCTAAGGTTAAAAAATAATTTCTCGCCTGTTCGGGTTCATTGTTAGCACTCGCTGTTCTTGCCATCCAATAGTATGTTTGAGCCGCCTTTTTCTTTGGTAACCCTAAATCAATCGCCCACTGGTAGTAGGCAAGAGCTTCATCATATTCCTGGTTGCTTTTTGCCCGTTCTGCAAGATCAAACAACAATTTTGAGGAAAAATCAGAGTGAGGATGCTCCGAAATAAATTGTTCATAATAAGCCTCTTGATTTACTGAATCTGCTTTACCAAGAGCCCGGGACAAATAAAAACGAGCGGAAAGAGCCATTTGGTGCTCTTCGTGATGTTCTAGAAACTCCTCTAACTCACCCGAGGCTTCCTCGTAAAGTCCTTCCTCAAATAATTGAATACCGTTTTGATAGGTCTCTGTAGCAGGCTCCTGAACACTTTGGGCCACAGTTTCAATGGTTAAGCCGATCAGCAACAGGGAAAAAAGACTGAAATATTTTTTCATTATCATCATGAATACAGCAACCGATTAATTCTTTTATAAGGGGTAGTATAACAGACCTAAATGTAAAAAATAAGTATGAGTTGACCTATTTATTTAGTAGTGATTCCGTGATATTTCCATCAGACTCAAGACATACTCAAAAGCTGTTATACTCCTTGTTTTGGTATACAAATAATTTAAAAAAGTTCCCTTGGATACACGCTTCATTTAAGAAAAGTAGTATATCGAAAATTAATGCCTTGTTTATGCCCGTCTAAATAAAGCATTAATAGCTGATTTGTCTACATATCAATATACTTAATTAACTCATCTGCCCGGTTTTCAAGATCATCCCGTAAAACCTCATTTTCAGAATCAGTTGCAACCATGTAGTCATACCGCCGAAGCGCTGCTGCAACCCGACTCACATCTTCTAGATCAACTACACAAGATACAGCAAAAGTCTGTTGAGATTCACTAGGCTTTTCGACAGTTAATCCCAGAATCTTTGCCCCTTCCGCTTCTATTATATTAACAAGCTCTGAAATTGAAAAGTCAATGCGATCGAGAGTTACGGTAATAACCGAGCCAGATTCTGCAACATTTAAAAGCTGGGCCAGCGTCTCAAGAATTACGTCTCTGGTTATCACTCCAAGCAGCGTCCATTCCTCGTCTATAACCGGTAATAATTGTCGTTCATACTGGAGAACAAGCCGGGCTGCTTCAAAAATATGCTGGCTCCTATACACTTTTACCGGCTCTTCGAGTTCAAGGTCAGAGACAACCTGTCCTTCTTCTGCTCTATTCAGTTGACGTAAGGAGGCCTGACCAATTAAGGCATGCGTTGTACTATCTACCACCGGCAAAGTATGTATACCAGACTCTTCCATACGCTTTTTAACCGATTCGAGAAACATATCTCCTTTTAAAGGCTCGAACTTAGATGTTATAAGCTTCTTAGTTACCAGCATAAGCTGTGACTTTTTTTGATATTTACTCTACAACCGATTCAGCAGTATTAGTATTATCTAATAATGACTTTAAGCGCTTTAAATCGGGCTTTGCTATACTAAATGTGAGTTCTACATCTGATCCCACATATTTTTTTTCTAAAATATTCGCCTCCCGATGTAAAAATGCTACTCCTTCATACTTTGCGGCCGGTATCCTCATCGTTTCGGTCACAAAATCCTCTTCAATGAGATTTTGTATCTGCTCTTCAAGCTTTCCAATTCCGATACCACGCTCCGCAGAAATAAATACAGCATCAGGATAAGCCCGTCGCAGTTCAGTAATTTTCCGGGGATCAATGGCATCAATTTTATTAAATACCAGCAAGAGTTTCTTATCGTCCGTTACCTCCATATCTTCAAGTGTATCATCAACAACCTCAATATAGTCACCAATCATTCGGGCGGAGGCGTCAACGACATGAAGTAAAATATCTGCTTCCCGTACCTCGTCTAGGGTAGATTTAAAACTTTCGATCAAGTCGTGCGGTAATTTTCGAATAAATCCTACTGTATCTGAAAGCAATACTTCATAGTCTGATATTTCGCATCGTCGAACCGTTGAATCAAGCGTTGCAAACAGCCGGTCTTCTGCCAATACCTCGGTATTGGTTATGGTATTCATTAATGTTGACTTACCAGCATTTGTATAACCCACAAGGGATATACGGATATTATCCGATCGTCGTTTACGTTGGGTTTGTCGCTGACGATCCAACTTTTCCAACTTTTCTTTAAGTGTCGCAATACGTTTGTCAATCAACCGCCGGTCGGTCTCAATTTGGGTTTCACCGGGTCCTCTGGTTCCAATCCCACCCTGCTGCCGGGAAAGGTGAGTCCAAAAACGAGTAAGGCGAGGTAACAAGTATTGCAATTGGGCCAGCTCAACCTGGGTTTTTGCTGCAGCTGTTTTAGCTCGTGATGCAAAAATATCTAAAATAAGTCCACTGCGATCCAACACCTTTGCTTTTGTTTCCTCTTCGATATTTCGTATCTGAGTAGGGGACAAATCATCATCAAAGATAAGTGTTTCAACATTTTTATCTGATGCCATCCGCTTTAATTCCCTCAATTTACCCGAACCAACATAAGTAGAGGGATCCGGATGAGTTCGATTTTGCAAAACTTTATCAACAGTAATTCCTCCTGCGGTGTGGGTAAGCATTTGCAGCTCATCCAAATATTCTTCGGCCTGAATGCGCGGAGTTTGCGGTCCATAAACCCCTACTAAGAAAGTCCGCTCTTGAACTATATCTGAATTTTGTATCTCTTCGAACAAATGTCTAAAACTTTAAATTAAAATTAATCCGATGCGGGATCACTCAAATTGTTCTACGTTGATGTCGTCATCGTCTTTTATATAACAACGAATACGGCGACCGAGTTTGTGTGAAATTAAATTTCTAAATGCCTCTTTCTTTCTTATCGGAACCTGAAGCTCCAAACGAATAAGCTCAGAAGTGCTGTCATAAATATCAGCACTATAAATGAATATGTAGTGAATATGATTTTCTTTTTCTTTTTCTACGAAATCACGTATCTGATGCCATGCGATTGTCTGCATCGGCTCATTAACATTCTTAACGATACCATGATCAGTTATATACCGTTTTGTAGCAACATAACTAGTAACAAACCAGCATCCTCCCATCCAACCATACATACCGGCAGCAATTATTTCTTCTACCGAGCCATAATAAAGGGCTATTCCACCGACAATCAAGGTTGAGCAGAGAAACAAAGTTGAAAATAGAGGATATCCCCCAATCTTACCGGCTTTCCAACTAAGTCGAACACTCCGTAACCGCACTACATTAAATAAGGTAGCAGTTGCCATAACTACCGATCCCAGGGTAAATAATCCTAAGATAAGCCAAAATAAAATATGTAAATTAATCTCACTCATATCTCAATGGATATGGTTATAATTTCAGCCACAATATTCACTCCCAAGAGTCTATAGGTAAGTAAAGCATTACGGAACAAATAAACCAATTCATCTTTATTTCTTAACATTTATCTATTAACGAATGCAAGTTCATTCCATTGTATCTTATTATAAAGCAGCTTCCACAAAGGGAACTTCTCAAATACTGAGTAGTTAAAAAGAAACACTGATGCTCCCCTGAAATTAAAAGCATTCATTTATCCTAATAATTATTACTTTTGGCTCGTTACAGATATTTTAACGATTGTCTGTATTGCTTAACAATTGGAAATAGTCTACGGCAGAATTTTTGATATAATTTATGAGACCTGAGTTTTTATTTATGAATAAGCTAAAATACTTATCATTTCTACTGCTGATTCCCATCTTATTCTTATCCTGTTCCCCATCTGAGAATCGCCCCTGGGTTAGAGCTGCTCCCGAAAACGCCCCATTTATAATTATTCCTGCTGAAAATACTACTTTACAATCTGTTACAGAAGCATCCTATTCTTCCCTGATAGATGGAGTTACAGCCTCAGCAATAGCACCACTTAAAGCAATTGACTCCACCATGGCATCCAGTGTGAACCTAAACGGGTTAATACTTTATCCCGGTGCAGAAAACAGGCTCGAAGCTATTTGGATTGGCCATGCACCGGATAATTTCAGCGAAGAGTTATTCGAAAATTATTACAGGGATTTTGCCCAAAACAAATACCACTTTCAGGAAACCACTATCCATAAACTCCAAATTGAGGATCAGATTTTATTTTCTGCTACAATCAATGACCTGTTACTGTTTTCAGAATCAAGTTTGGGACTTGAAGATGCAATTCGCGCCTATTCCAATAGTGACCGAAGAGCTGATTTAACCCATATCGAATTGCAACCGGGTCATATTGTTATGAACACACCTTCTTTGCACGAAATCTCAAGACAGATTGCAAAGGTAACCTATCATCCGGCCCTCAATCAAGCACTTCAGGGAACAAAACCGACTTTACTCTCAATATCTGATCCGGAAGAAGAATATGATTTCCAGCTATCCGGAACAATACCATTCGCACAGGAACAAAAAAGTGCTTTTATTGAAATCATTTCGGATGTCAATGCCCCCATTAGCCTGGATCAATATATTTCATCTAGTGCTGCTGCCTTTGGAATTTTTCGCCAATCACCAGCTAAAGATTTACCCGATTCCCTGCCCGATACTTCCCACACCGATTCAATGTTTATCAGTCAACCAGATCGATATGCTTCCCTAACAGATCCTCTGGGAACCGAATTTGCCGTTTCAATCTATGCCGAGTCGGGATTTCTGACAAATGGTGAACACATCTTTGTTCGCAAACTAGATGATCCTGCAAGATTTAAAGAAGTACTAGATAATTTAGTTGATGACGACCATGCTGAAGTTCAGGATGACATCTATTTTATTCAAAGCAGAATAGTCGGTCAGCTCATCGGAAGCTCTCTTAGCTCTTTTCCCAGCTTTTACCTTTCTATTATTGATGACGTGGTAGCCATTTCTAAGCGCAGGGAGCTCACAGAAATTATTTCAGATGACAAAGAGCGTAGAAGAACAATCTACTATGAACGTACTTTTCGCAATATCAAAGAAGACCTGCCCGAACAAATAAGTGGACTATTTGTTACGAACGACGACTTCTATTCTTTAATAACTCCCTTTATCTATCCGGATAGTTATTTCAATACGATATTGAATAGATCTAGCTTTTTAACACTCTCGACCTCTCTGACAGAAGAAGGCGACAGCCTTGATTTCTACGCTACATCCTATAAAGGAGACGAGGAAACAGAACCCTATGAAGAGAATTGGGTCTTCCCGCTTCAGTCAGAACTTTCTGGTGAAGTAGTAGTTGCTGATATAAGTGGTAATAATCGTAATGAAATTATTTTTGCCTCTCCAGCTGGAGATATCTATGCACTTTCTGCTGATGGAAATCGTATTTTGGAAGCGAATACAGGAAGTGATACCCCGGTTGGATCTCCCGTAGTCTATGACTGGTATGGTACCGACAAGAATGTGATTCTTTTAGCTGCCGGTAACAAAATTTACGGATGGGATGAAAATGGAGATCTACTGCCAAGATTCCCATTTGCCCTGGATGAAACTATTACTTCCCCACTGGTTGTCACAGATGTAGATGGAAATGGACTTCCAAATGCTTTAGTTGCCACAGCCGATCGAAAGCTCCATATCCTGAACGGGCGTGGAAATAATATCAGCGGATGGCCGGTAACAACAAATACCCCGATTACTAATCGGCCTGTAGTCGAAGAATTTATGAACAGCAAGACAATCGTAGCCTTTTCCGGAAATGGAGTACATGCCTGGGAGGTCAATGGGAGCACCAAAGAAGGCTTCCCGCGTTTTACCGATGCTCCCATCAATGGTTCTCCGCAAATATTTGACGACTATATACTAGCGAACGGCGAGGATGGAAATCTCTATGCCATAGGAACTGGCCAGCTTTTCCCCAATTCCCAAGAAACCTCAAACTCCTCCGGTTCAAGTACCATCAATATTTCAAACAGCCCCTTAACGGGGACTCCCTCCATAAGCGATATGCGTGTTAGAAGCGACGACCAAATAGCAGAGGGAAAAATGATTATTACTACAGATACTAATGGTTCGTATTATATTCTGGACAGCAGCGGCGAACTTTTGTACACACAAAATATTGGTCAGCCTGTTCAGCAAAATTTCTCTCCTCTCATAGCTGATATCAATGAAGACAGTCGAAAAGATATTCTCATGTTGACTAATTCTGGAAGACTTTTGGGATGGCAAGCAACTGATGGAACATCACTTAATTCTCTGCCCTCTAACAGTATGCAATATCCGGTAATTAGTGATGTGAATGGAGATGGTTATCCGGAGCTGATCGCTTTTACTGATGAAGGCGTCATCTCCTGGACACTTTTTGAATAGGATCCTGCTATAAAATATCTCCCAGGGCGTCTGTTAAATATTCATATTGGAATTCAAATCCATGCTGCTGCAACCTTTTGGGCTGCATGCGCAGACTTTCGGTAAGAGGCAGGGCTGCCTCTCCCAGAACCAACTGTAATACTGATGTGGGAACCCTGAAAAGGGATGGACGATTAAGCTGTGAGCCCAGTTCATCGGCGAACTCTTTCATCATTATTGGATTTGGGGAGATCG
>JBEPXF010000047.1:0-14315 GCA_041642075.1 Fodinibius sp. | reverse complement strand
ACGACGCTCTTCCGATCTGAAATTTAGTGATTTTTGTGCGGAAATCGGTAATCCACAGGATACCTTTCCTTCCATTCATGTAGGTGGTACCAATGGAAAAGGAAGCTGTTGTAAAATACTTTCTGCTATTTACAGGGAAACGGGGTATAAAGTAGGAGTATACAGTTCTCCGCACATTTTGAAGTTTAATGAACGTTTTAATATAAATGGCAATTGTATTTCAGATGAAGATCTGCTGCTTTTTTTTAAACGTTATCATAGTCTGGTTGAAGAACACAAGCTCACTTATTTTGAAATAAGTACCGCTATAGCGTTCTGGTGGTTTGCTAAATCGGAGATTGATATAGGAATCATCGAGGTAGGACTCGGAGGTCGTTTGGACGCAACTAATGTTATCCGCCCATTGCTGAGCGTTATAACAAGTGTTGCTTTGGATCATACCGATATTTTGGGAGACACACTCGAGCAGATAGCAGGGGAAAAAGCGGGAATTATCAAGGAGAACCGCCCGGTTGTACTGGGAAGGATACAGAAAAAAGCGGAAGAGGTAATCAGGGAAGTGGCTATAGGCCAGGGAAGTACAGTTTATACGGTTGAGGAATTAAGTCCCTGCCTTACCGAAAAACGGAAGTTACAGATGCAGATTAACGGACGCAGGAAAGTATTTGATATTCCGCCAGTGGCACCGATACAGGTCATAAATATGGCTATTTCCTATCGGGTAGTAACACTATTGAGTAGTCATTTTGAGGTATCTGAAGCAGCATTTAGCAAGGCATTAAGAGAATTGAAGTCAATTTCTGCCCGCTTTGAAAAGCTCAGAGAGGACTTAAATTGGTATTTTGATGGGGGACACAATGAAGAAGCGATCCTGGCGCTCAAGGATGCTGTCAATTCGGTGGGAGCTGTCGAAGACAGTATTTTAGTTTTAAGCCTTATGCGCGACAAGGTAAATAATGAAGTAATGAATCAATTTTCAGAATTCAAAAATATCTATTATTATACACTGAACACAAAACGGGCGGCGCCGTTTGAGGATATTGCAAAATGGCTGCCGCAAGTGATGAAGTTCCCGACCCATCTGCATGAGCAAAGGCGTCTGCTAAAAGTTTTTACGTCAGAATTAGTAATTTTTGCAGGAAGTTTTTACTTTTATGCCACGGTTCGGGATTGGATACAAGAACTTGATTAAGCCGTTATATTCTTATCACCTGAGATTATTCCCTTTTATACGCAGTGTAGATCAATTCTTTTATACAGAATAGATTGCATAACCCTTTATTCATCACAAAACGCATATCAAATTAAAGAACTATAGAATAGGATTATTATGTCGGATTACCAGACCGATGGAGTTACATTAGAGCAAATTGATACTTTGCCAGACAAAACAGTGAAGGAGCTGAAAGAGTTGGCTCGCGAACAGGGTTTATCATCTGTCTCGGACCTTCGGAAGCAGCAGCTAATTGATAGAATTACCCAATCTGTGCGTGATAAAGCACGGGCTCAACAAAACGACAGGGGTAATAATAACTCCAACGGTAACCATAAAGAACACTCAAATAAGAAACAATTGGGCAAAAAAAAGAAGAAAAAGAATGTACATGATATTTTGCCTGAATCAGATGCGCCTACGTTGGAAGAGCGTCTAGAGGAGATTGAACCTGATTTAGGGCCCTATTTGATTCAGGAAGGTACCCTGGAGATACTTCCCGACGGATATGGATTTTTGCGTTCGGTGAACTATAACTATAAGGCCAGTCCTGATGATATTTACGTTTCACCCTCACAGATCAAGCGTTTTCGCTTGAAACAAGGTGATTGTGTAATCGGGATCATTCGTCCCCCAAAAGTGGGCGAGCGCTACTTCGCTTTACTACGGGTAGATGGTGTGAATGGTAAAATACCGACGGATATGGATAATAGGGAGGATTTTGAAGATCTGCTCCCCATTTATCCGGAAGACCGCTTAAAGCTTGAATACAAGTCCTCGGAGTATACCACCCGGGTAATGGATCTTTTTGCCCCCATTGGCAAGGGACAGCGCGGACTTATTGTAGCGCAGCCGAAAACAGGGAAAACGACTATTCTACGTAATGTCGCTAATGCTGTGAACGAAAATAATCCTGAAACTAAAGTTATTATTTTGCTCATTGATGAGCGACCGGAAGAGGTCACAGAGATGGAACGTAATGTCAAGGATGCTGAGGTTGTGGCTTCTACCTTTGACGAGCGTCCTGAAAATCATGTAGGACTTTCAGAGATTGTCTTTGAGAAGTCTAAGCGTATGGTTGAAAGCGGTCACGATGTTCTTATTCTAATGGACTCGATAACCCGCCTAGCCCGAGCTTATAACGTGTGTCAGCCTTCATCGGGACGAACAATGTCTGGCGGTGTGGATTCGGAAGCATTAAAAGCTCCACGACAATTGTTTAGTTCAGCCCGTAATATTGAGGATGGAGGAAGCCTTACCATACTGGCAACCGCTCTCATCCAGACGGGATCGCGTATGGATGATCTTATTTTTGAAGAGTTCAAGGGCACCGGTAACATGGAGCTTGTGCTTGACCGTAACCTTTCTGAGCGGAGGATTTATCCGGCTATAGATATTTTTAAAAGTGGTACCCGGCGAGAAGATCTTATCGTGCCAGAAACAGAAAAGGAGAAAGTTGTTCTACTGCGTCGTTATCTGAATCGCATGAACGCCTTTGAAGCGATGGAGTTCGTTCTGGACAAAATGAAAGGAACTAAAGATAATGAAGAGTTCCTTATTTCGATGAATCAATAAGAAAAAACTGGGTGATGGGATATAGGACCTAAAATATCTTGCATACTAAATTACTACTTATCCTTTAGGAATATCTGCCAATACAAATTGCTTGTCATCATCCTTGATAAGACGCCCCGATTGGCTGTGTTTAGAGTGATAGAACAGTAAGATTGCCTGCTCTTCATAGGCCTTGTTCAATAGCTGTACTTTCTGTTTTTTTGCCTCCAATGGATACAGGTCGAGTCCTCTCATGCTATAATGATTAAGATGAGAAGAAGAGGGGAGCAGGTCCGATAAATAGTAGGCACTTTCATCATTGCTCATCAGATGAACTATTTGATGGCCAGCAGTATGGCCTCCACTTAAAATAGCAGAAATGCCCTCTGTAATTTCAGTTTGGTTATCCTGAAGTAAGATAATATGCCCATCAGCAATTAGCCGATACAAATCATCTAATTGATATCCCGCTCCCGGTTTATCAAAGCTTTTGTTTATTTGAGACAGGGCATAGTCCCATTCTTTTTGGTGAAGATAATATGTGGCATTGGGAAAGGTAGGACGAGTTTTGGATTCATTGTCACTATATGAGCTGCCGGCTGCATGGTCGTAGTGCAGGTGGCTAAGAATGACATGCGTTATGTCGGCCGGTTCTAATCCGAATATTGAAAGATTAGTACGTACATTGGAAACGTGTTTGTTACCACTTCCAGCGTCGAGGCCCCACCCTAATCCGGTATCCAGTAAGATATTTTTTGAATCCTGTTGGACCAGGATGGGATTAATACCTACTATAGATGATTGTGTGGCTACCTCGGGACCGGTAGAATCGGGGGTATCTTCTTCCGGGGCACGGTTTATATGTCCATCCCTGAACATTTCAAAGCGACCTTCACTCAGGATTTCAATATTCAGAGAACCAACTTTCATAGTAAGTGAATTTATTATTGATTATTGAATCTCTATGTGAAAAGGGAAGAGTGTAAGGGGCTGCTGTTTCTTTAAAAGCGGTAACTGTTCCTGAAGCTTTTTACTGCCCGCGAGCGTGCTTATCCAGCTATCTCCCAGCCAGCTCTTAGCCTTTGCTGCCGTTGAACTCATGAGCAATTCATAAAAAGACTTTTCACTGGGATAGCTCTGGAGACTGTATTCGGTGATTTCTGCCTTATCTGCAGCTGTTTGAATGGCCGTATCCAGTCCACCCAGAAGATCAATGAGTCCGTTTTCTTTGGCATCTGCTCCAGTCCAAACTCGTCCCTGTGCCAGTTCATCTATGCGTTCTACATCCATACTTCGCGATTCTGCGGCCTTCTGGATGAATGTTTCATAAAAACCGTCTATAAATTGTTGAAAGGCCTGCTGTTCTGCCTCGGTAAAGCCCCGGCTTGGTGAAAGCCAATCTGCATGCTCATGAGTCTTCACATCATCAAAAGTGATTCCGATTTTATCATTAAAGAATCCCTGGGTATTTAATTTGGTACCAAACACTCCAATAGAACCGGTGATGGTGGTTGGCTGGGCAACAATAGTGTCAGCGGCCATGGCGATATAATAGCCGCCGGAAGCTGCAACACCGCCCATAGACACAATGACCGGCATTTCATCTTTGAGTGTTTTGATGTTGCGCCAAATGGCATCGGAAGTACTGCCCGAACCGCCGGGACTGTCTACATGTATGACTAATGCTTTAACATCATCGTCGTCGCGAATATTTTGGAGCTGCTCATCAAAAAAATCAGCGGTGATAAGTTGTTGGTCCAAAAAGGGAGAATTTGAATCGGCATTTGGCATGATAGGTCCGCTCGCATGGAGTACCGCAATTTTATCAGAGGAAGAACTCGTGGATAGTCCGGCTGATGAGGGCGTAACCCGCGCATAACGGCTGTTGGAGATGATTTTGAAGGATTCATCCTCTTCAAGCCCTATGCGTTTTTCTATATGTTTATCCAGCTGGTCAGCATATAACAGGGAATCGATCAATTGCTCTTCATAGGCAAATTGGGTAGTAAGTCGGGGCTGGTCGTTCATGATGCTATTCAGCTCTTCCGCACTACGACCGCTTTTTTGGCTGACAGCCGTAATGAAGGTGTTGTTAACCTCATTAAGTAGCTGGTTCATTTGATACTCGTTTTCTTCTGACATTTCTCTGCGATAGTAGGGTTCCACGGCTCCTTTATATTTGCCATGTCGTGTTACTTCCGCTTCTAGCCCCAGTTTTTCAAATAATCCGTCATAAAAGGTTACTTCACTGTAAAAACCGTCAAATTCAAAAAACGATTCCGGCGGAGCAAAAACAGAATCAGCGGCCGTCGCCAGGAAGTAACCCTTTTCGTTAAATCCAATATCGTTGGTATTAGCATAAATAAATTTATCCGAGCTGTCCCGAAACGTACTGATAAGGTGATGGGCTTCCTCAAGATTGGCCCAAGATCCCGAGACATAATCTATTTGAAGCAGAATACCTTTTATATTATCGTGAGTTTGGGCTTTTTCCAGATTTTCTTTTAATGTAGCCAGTGAGGCTTTATTATTATTTTGCCCCATTAATTCATCCAGGGGGCTGGAGGTTGTGCGCTGTGGAAGGGTGCCCCGAAGATCAATTTTTAAAATAGTATTATTTTGTACATAAGGTTCCGGTTCCTGGGAGCTGCTGGATACCGTAACAAATAAAATAATAACAAATAACACCATAGCCAGGAAAAGGCCGATCATGGTGGCGATAATCGTCTTGAAAAAGTTCATAGTTCTTTAAATTAAATCAGCAATTTTAAATTAATTTTTAAAACGAATTGTTACCTATCAAGGATACGAAAAATATATACGAATGTTATTAAACGAATAAATGATTTACAATGAGTAAACAAGATGCAGTTGTAGTAGGTTCAGGACACAATGGATTGGTAACGGCCTGCTATCTTGCAAAGGAGGGATATAAGGTAACGGTTCTTGAGCGCCGAGACATGGCGGGAGGTGCGGTGGCCACCGAAACGATGTTCCGCTCCGATCGCTTTCCGAATGGATTCCGCATGGATGTGGGATCCTCAGTTCATATTATGATTCATCAAACCGGTATTATTGAGGAACTGAGGCTGGAAGAGTACGGACTGGATTATATAGAAATGGATCCGATCATGTCGTATCCGCTTCCAGAAGGGGAGGGCGTTATTCATTTTTTTAAGGATCTCGAACGCACGCTGGATTCCATTGCTCGTGTTGCTCCGGAGGATGTTGAGAACTACCGGAATTTTGTGGAGTTCTGGAGCCGAATCAACGAAGGGGTATTGAAAGCTTTTATGGTGTCTCCGAGCGGTAAAAATATTGCCACGGAATTAATGAAAGGGCAGTGGCGCGATGGCTCGATGTTTGAAAAGGGAAAGCAGGCTGATGGACTGCAAAAGATTTTAAGCAGTTACGGGAAGGTAGTGGATGATGCTTTTGAAAATCGCTATCTAAAAGCAGCAATGACATGGTTCGCAGCCCAGTCGGGACCTACTCCTGATCACCCGGCTACGGGCGATTTTGCGGGCTGGCAGTCGATGCTGCACCAGAGTGGAGCCAAGCATCCTCGCGGGGGCAGCGGCATGCTTACGCAGGCAATGGTAGCTTTTTTAGAGGATCACGGGGGCAAGGTTTTAACCAATGCACCGGTTCAAAAGATCTTGATTGATGAAGGCAGAGCTGTAGGTGTACGTACGGAAGAAAATGAGTACCGGGCTGATATCGTCATTTCCAATGCCCATGTACAAACAACGATGATGAAATTGGTGGGCAAGGAGCATTTGTCCCCGGACACCTACAAAAAAGTCAAAAATATTAATGTGGGTAACGGTTTTGGAATGGTGATTCGCTGCGCGGTGGAGGAGCTTCCGCGTTACAAAGCCTGCCCCGGTGATCCTTATATCCATAATGGCATGCAGCTGTTGGCGCCCTCGGTCGATTACATGAATGATGCCATCGGGAATTATTTGCAGAAGAGGCCGCCGGAGAATCCCGCGGTGTTGGCAATGACTTTTTCCAATATCGATCCGGAGGTGGCTCCGGATGGGGGACACACCCTCTATGCCTGGGCACAGTGGCATCCTTATGAATTGCGTGATGGATTGCATTGGGATGACATCCGGGAAAGGGAGGCCGAAAAAATATACGAGGTGGTCTGTAGATACGCGCCTAATATGGAGGGCAAGTTGATTGATTGGTATATTCAGTCGCCCCTGGATATCGAACGTAAACACGCTATGCCAAAGGGAAATGTGATGCACGTGGAAATGAGTTTTGATCAGATGTTCATGTTTCGGCCTATTCCGGAGATGAGTAAATACCAAACACCGATAGAAAATCTGTATTTATCGTCTGCTTCCTGCCACCCGGGTGGAGGCGTTTTTGGAGCGGCGGGATATAATGCAGCCCAAATTGTGTTAAAGGATTTGAATAAGAAATCTTGGTATAAATTTTAGTTTTAGTATATGATTCAAAAGAGTAATGCGTCTGTTACTGTTGATCTTTCTTCGCTAGACAATAATTTTCAGTGTCTATGCCAATTTATTGACAAAGATACCCGTATTATGGCGGTGGTAAAGTCTGATGCATACGGTCATGGAGCTATTAAGGTTGCAGAAGCGTTGGAATCTAAAGTAGGTGCTTTTGCCGTAAATGCCATCCAGGAAGGAATTGAGCTTCGTGAAGCAGGTATTACCAAACCGATTCTTGTATTTGAGGTACCACAAAAGTCGATGGTAAGGCAATACCGGGTGCATAATTTAACAGCAACCTTTAGCGCAAAAGAACATTTCGGCTGGGTGCCTGATGGTACTTCGTATCATTTGAATTTTGATACGGGAATGGGGCGTCTTGGTTTTCGCCCTGAACAAGCCAAAGAAATTGCTGAATTAGTGAATAAGAGGAAAGAACTATTTTGTACAGGTATCTATTCACATTTTGCAACAGCTCATGAACCGGGCTCGGCGCGGGTTGAGAAGCAACATCGGAAGTTTAACGGAATTCGATCTCATTTTTCGGAACAATTGGCGACGCATATAGCCAATACCGGGGGAACGGCTTTTTATGATATTAAACAATTTAACATGGTGCGTCTGGGTATTGGACTCTATGGTTACGCCCCGGGAGATATTGCTATAGACGGATTGCAGCCAGTGCTGAGCTGGGATACATTTCTTACGCAGGTTAAGGAAGTGAAGAGAGGGGAGGCCGTAAGTTACGGAGCTGACTGGCAGGCCCCCGAAGATGGTTACTTGGGAATAATTCCGGTAGGCTACGAAGATGGACTAAAAAAGAATCTCGACAGAAAGTTTCGGGTGCGTATCGGAAATGAAGATTATCCGATTGTGGGATCGATAACCATGAATTACTCCATGGTATTTTTAGAGCAAAATGAGTTTGAAGTAGGTACAGTAGTAAAACTGCTACATCCTGGAAACAGTGCTTATGATTGGGCTCAGAAGTTGGAAACTATACCCTATGAAATATTGACCAGCATTGACCTGCGTATTCCACGGACTTATATTTAATCAATAGAATTCCCCGATGCCTTGCATCGGGGTCCGAGAAAATATGTCATTCCGAACTTGTTTCGGAATCTAGATAGCAGAATTTCGGGTTTTGGCTTTCAGGTCAAAATAGAACCAGCAAAATACTTCACAGGCTTGTTTCAGAGATTGTTGGTTCTAAAAAAAATTATTCAGTTTTTTCAAAAAATATTTTATAGTTCAGGTTCAGTCGAGAATTTCAACAAGCTCCACATCAAAATACAGGGTCTGGTTTTCGAGACTCCCTTCCTCAGGCTCTTCATCCACCGTTCCGTATCCGAGCTCCGGGGGAATAACCAGCTTTCTTTTTTCTCCTTCCACCATCCCCAATAAACCTCTACGAAAACCATCTACGAGTGGATTAATATGCTGACCTTGTGGGGAGGAAATGGGATTGGGAGTAAGATTTCGTAGAACGCCCGGCGTAGTATCGCCATTGCGATACGTGCTCTCAAAAACTTCTCCATCTTCGGTTCTGCCGGTGTATCGTACCCGTAACTGGTCTCGCGAAACGACTTCGGATTTACCATCTCCCTCTTCTATAACATAAATCGTAAGCCCGTCTTCCGTGGTGGAATCACTAACGGCATTATTAATATCGTAGGGTTCGGGAGGAGTGTATTCAATTTGCCTGAAATTGGTAGAGTTGTCGCCACATGATTGAAAGATAAATGCAGCGAGCAGAATAGGCAGTAAAAATGTAAAAGCAGATCTTTTAGATGACATTATCAGAAGTTCTCTAAAAATTTAGTTCCTTGGTTATTTGGCAGTTTTGCCGGATAGAGCTGTAACCTGAAATTAGATTAACACAGCTGCTAAAGGTAACGTATTTAAAACGGGCTGCAAAGCCTGAATATTTTCTATGCATCTCCAAATGCTTTATCAAGTTCTTTCTTACGCTTGCGAACTGCAATTTTACTCATCCATACAGCAAGTTGGAAGAGCAGTATAAGGGGAATTGCAATCAGTATTTGAGAAACCGGGTCTGGCGGCGTTAGAAACGCTGATAACACAAAACAGAATATAATGGCATGCCGCCGGTATTTTCTTAAGAATTCAGGCGTAAGAAGGCCAAATTTTGAAAGAAAATAACTGAGTACTGGCAGCTGGAAGATAATGCCGCATGAAAGCACCCACATGGTAACCGAACTAAAATATTCGTTTATATCAAAGTCGTTGTGAATAGCCGTCGAAATTTGGAACTGGGTGAAAAATTGGAGGGCAAAGGGTACCAAAACAAAATAGCCAAATGCTACGCCCAATAGAAAAAAGAACGTAATAAAAGCGGTGTTGCCGCGGGTTTTCCACTTTTCTGTGCGTTCCAATGCAGGTTCTATAAAGGCCCAAAGCTGATAGAAGAAAATTGGAGATCCAATGATACCACCAACAACAATTAGTGACCCCCAATAAGTAAAAAACTGACCAGGTAACTTACGACTTTGCAGAGTCAGATCAATTGCCTCTATACCTAAAAGCCTATAAACAATGAAGTCAGCGTCGGTAGGTCCCAGTATGACCGTATCAATAAAGAAATCACCGAAAATAAAGGCGATTACTATTCCTATGCCAATGCCGCCCAATCCTTTAATGATTCTCCACCTAAGCTCCTCAAGGTGATCTAAAAACGCCATATCGGCTGTTCTGTCGTCGGGAGCCTTTGCTTCAGGCAGGTTTTTAGTCATTGTTTCTCTTTTTTCCACTAAAGTACAATATTAATGCTCGAATTTAATGTTTTAAAGTAGTTTGTCCGGAGATAAACTAAGTGTTAAAACTTTCATTGACTAAAATTATTTAAAGTGCTTTTGTTTTCTTATCCTGAAGGTAGAACAAGAAGATACTCATAAATAGGTGAAATTAAATTGTTATGACATTTGGAGCAACTGAAATAATACTTGTTGTTGCGGTTATTATCTTATTCTTTGGTGCAAAGAAGATACCTGAATTGGCACGGGGTATTGGTCAGGGAATTAATGAGTTTAAAAAGGTTTCCGATAAAGATGTGGAAACAAATGAAGAACAGGATACCGATGAAACCTCCCCGAAATAACTATTAACGTTAAACAGTAACAAAATCATAAAGCGGGTACTGCTCACAGAGCTCGGTAACTTCATTGCGTGTTTGATTAATGACCTTTCCATCATCAGGATTTTGCAGTACCTGATTAATAAGCTGGGCTACCTTTTTGAATTCATCCTCCCCAAAACCACGGCTTGTCATAGCCGGAGAACCAATACGTATTCCAGAGGTAACAAAGGGGCTTTCAGTATCAAAAGGCACCATATTTTTGTTAAGAGTAATATTTGCTTCTTCAAGTGCCTGTTCAGCAATTTTACCGGTTAGCCCTTTATTACGCAGGTCTATAAGTATCAGGTGATTATCGGTTCCGTTGCTGACGAGGTTGTAATCCAATTTTTTGAAGGTTTCGGCAAGCGTACTGGCATTTGCCTTCACTTGCTTCTGATATTCAGTAAAATCATCCTGCAGGGCTTCTTTAAAAGCAACGGCTTTGGAGGCGATAACGTGCATCAGCGGTCCACCCTGTGTTCCCGGGAATACACTGGAGTCAAGAACTTCACTCCAGTTTTTCGTACGCCCGGATTTACGGGCCGTAACCCCGAGTGTATTTTCACCGTCTTCACCGATTAATATCATTCCTCCCCGCGGACCCCGGAGTGTTTTATGTGTAGTGGTTGTTACTACGTGACAGTGCGGCAGGGGATTATTTAAAAGTCCCGCCGCTATGAGTCCGGCGGTGTGCGCCATATCCATCCATAGATATGCCCCAACTTCATCTGCAATCTCCCGAAAGGCTTCATAATCGAGGTCACGAGGATAGGCAGAAGCACCGATAGAAATAAGCTTGGGCTGTATTTCTTTTGCTTTTTTTCGAACTTCATCCAGATCAATACGCCCAGACTCCTTATCCACACCGTAGAATTCCGAGTTATAAATAAGACCGGAAAAGTTGACCGGGGAACCGTGGGTCAGGTGTCCACCGTGAGAAAGATCCAGTCCCAAAAGGGTATCTCCGGGCTCCATAAATGCCAGATAAACGGCCGCATTGGCTTGCGCCCCGGAGTGCGGCTGAACATTGACCCATTCTGCATCGAACAATTTCTTTGCTCTTTCTCTCGCTTTCTCTTCTACCTTGTCAACAACTTCACAACCACCGTAATAGCGTTTACCGGGTAATCCCTCCGCATATTTATTGGTAAGGGTAGAACCCATTGCTTCGATAACAGCACGTGAGGCAAAGTTTTCAGAGGCGATAAGCTCTAAATTATTATTTTGCCGCTCTTTTTCTTCCTTCAGGAGATTATAGATAGTTGGATCTTCTTGAGCGAGAGGTTTCATGAATATTAATTATTCTTGGTTAGATCTTTAATTTTATTGACCCGCCGTTCGTGTCGACCGCCCTCAAATTCGGTTTCCAGCCAAGTAGCTACAACTTCCAGAAGCTGGTCGTCCGTTAATTGACGGCCGGGAAGGCAGAGAATATTGGCATTGTTGTGCTGCCGGGTAAGGCGGGCGGAATCTTGATCATAGGCAAGAGCGGCGCGAACATTCCCGTACTTATTGGCTGTCATACACATACCCTGTCCGCTGCCACAGACGAGTATACCCTTTTCATGTTCCCCTTTATTTACCTTTTCCGTAACCTGAATGGCATAGTCAGGATAATCCACAGACTCTTCGGAGTGGGTACCGAAATCAACAGGCATATGCCCGAGTTCTTCCAGCATTTTTTTTACTTTTTCTTTGGCTTTATATCCGGCGTGATCACTTGCAATTGGAATAATCATGGTAATGGGTTGTTTCTATTTTGCAGCATAAATATCTCGAAAAAAAAGCTAAGACCAAAGGATGGTATCATAAATTAGAAAGAAAATTTTGGTCTTAAGAGGCAACACGGATTTTTATTGTTTAGGTTCAAGGATTTTAATGGCATTGGTGTCACTTGCCATACTTCCAAAAATACCTATTCCACCTTCAACATTGTAATCTATATTCTGTATTTCTCCGGGAGAGAGTGTAGATCCACCCGTTTGAACGCTCTGCGAACGAAGAAAATCATACATGTTATCGTCAATGGCATTGGCAATAATAGTATTCTCCCCATAAAAGGCGATGGAAATCCAGGGCAGATTTAGGGTAATAGTCCCATCTTCATTTTGATTGTAGTTTCCTTCGTTGACAATGTTGGAGGAATTAATGTAAAAATTAGCTGTATCCGCATCCTGTTCTTCTACCAGGTCTGCATAAAAAGGAGTTAATTTCAGATCGGAATCGGAAGAAATATTAACCGTAAAAAAATAGAATGTTTGTCTGCCGGGGTATTCACTTGGAGTTACTTTTAACTGAACCTGCTCACCAGATTGATATACATACTCTTCTGCAAGCTGATCCCTGTTAACGGTTTCAAAGTTGCCGGGCACGAATGTCTGTGCCTTTACAGTTTCTCCACTATTTGTTTGAATATAGAGCTCGTAGAGCTGTTCGTCCAACACGACATGACTAGAAACCGGTTCATAAATTCCCGAATTAACCTGTTCATAGGAATAGGTCTCTATAATACTGCTATCGGCATTCAAACGTCTTATTTGCACTTCAGCTCCCTCAATAGCAGTATCCTGAAATTTGTATTCTCCCTCGATGGGAGTAGTATGCGACAGCAGGACCTGGGGAAGAGTACCATTGGCAACAAGATACGATTCAATAACGATATATTCCTCATAGTCATCCTGGGTATACAGCTCACATCCGCTGCAGAAAAGTAAAAGTATAAACAGAAGAGTGATATAGCGATTCATGTCAGAAATTTAAGGTATAAGATATAGTAGGTAGAATTGGTAGTAACTGTACGGCTTCCCGCTCGGCTGGATTTTCATCGAGGTCGTAATTATAGAACCATATATTACGCCGCGAATATAGATTAATAAGCTGGAATTGCCACTGCGCTTCCCCCAGCCCAAAGAAGGTTCCCTGCCGGTTAAAGCTAATATCAAAACGATGGTAGGCGGGCAAGCGAGAAGCATTAACGCGTCCCACAACCAATTGGTTAAGGGCTGTATTTGATGACGGATTATTAAAAGCGGCGGTTCGCCCGAGGGGTTTGGTGTATGCCTGGCCAGTGGCATAATTAAAGACCGCATTCGTTGACCATCGATTACTAAGTTGATATTCCAGTACAAGATTTAGGTCGTGCGTCCGGTCATATTTTGGAGGGTAGAAACGAGCTTCCGAATCGCCGGTTGGAGGCTCATTAAATCCGGGGAATTTACGCCGGCTTATCCCGAAAGTATAGCCCATGAAACCGGTTAACCGGCCCGATTTTCGCTCAAAAAATAGTTCGGCACCGTAAGCATATCCTTCACCAAAACGAAAAGTTTCTTCATAGGGAAGTCCGGCCCGGTCCGGCAGAAAGGGATCAGGTTCAAAGAGATCATTCATGGTGCGATAGTAAAGTTCCAGATCAAGGCCATAGTTCGTAAATGGAAGAGTCTTGGCTCCAACCACATATTGATCTCCAAAGGCCGGGGGGACGCCTTCATCAGCTGTCAGCCAAACATCGAATCCGGAAAAAGCTTCATTCGAAATAAGCGTTAAGAATTGATTGTATCGCCCGTATGCTGCCTGCAACCGCAGCCGATCAGTCGGACTATATTCGATTGATACGCGCGGTTCCAGCCGTAAATAATTGCCCTCGCTGAAGCCACTAAGGCGAATTCCCGGGGTTGCTTCCCAATGGTCGGAAATATCCCAGTTATCCTGTAAATACAGAGACCCGTATTGCGATTGAGTTCGGGAATTAAAGGTAGGTTCATTATCAAACATATCCTGTAGCTTAAGGGTCATATTGCCCGTCCAAAAACCTGCGGAAATATGATGGTTTTGGCTGGGATAGTAGTCAAAATCACCTTTGACTGAAAAGTCGTATATGTTATTGGATTGTTCAAAAGGAGTGGAGGCGATATCAAAAGAGGGATAATTAAAATACCGGGAA
>JBEPXF010000046.1:0-14375 GCA_041642075.1 Fodinibius sp. | reverse complement strand
TACAAGTTGAAGTCGGGCCCCTGTCCATCTACCAACGCCTTAAAGATCATGGAGATTGAGGGACTTCCCACTTAAGAAGTTTAATTGAAAAATTATGAAGAAAAATTAGTGAATTTAATCCCAAAAATAAAAGACGCCCACAAGCGAATCAAAGGTGACATATTTCAAACGCCTCTGCTCTATTCACACTGGCTAAGTGACAGTTGTGATGGCGATGTTTACCTGAAATTGGAGAATGAGCAGATAACCGGCTCATTTAAAGCACGCGGCAGCCTGAATAAACTAAAATGGATTCAGGAGCAGAATCTGAATAAACACCCCGTAACGGCCTCAACCGGGAATCACGGATTGGGATTTGCCCGGGCCTGTGAGCTCTTAAAAATAGAAGGAACCGTTTTCCTGCCACACAATGCCGTTGATTCTAAAATTGAAGCTATTCGTAATTATAAAGTGGACATTCGTTTTCATGGAGACGATCCCTATACTACCGAAAAATACGTCCGAAATCGTGCAGAAAAGGAGGGTTGGATATATGTATCTCCCTATAATGATTCTGAAATTATAGCGGGACAGGGAACCATAGGTATAGAAATTCTAAACCACCTGCCGGAAGTTCATAATGTATTGGCCACCGTGGGGGGCGGTGGATTAATTTCCGGTATCGGTTCCTATGCCAAAGATAAGCTGCCTAATGTATCCATTATAGGGTGCCAGCCTAAAAATTCACCCGAGATGAGCGTAAGTGTACGGGCCGGTGAATATCAGGAAATTGAATCAAAGCCTACGCTGTCGGATGGCTCTGCCGGTGGATTCGAGGCTGATGCTATTACTTTTGACCTCTGCCAAAAATTGGTAGACGATTTTATCCTGATTTCCGAAGACGAAATTCGCCATGCCATACGTTCTATGATCAGGCATCACCATAAAGTGATTGAAGGATCGGCCGGAGTAGCAATAGCAAGCCTGTTAAAAAAGCCGCATCAGTTTGCCAATCAAACTACGGTGATTGTGGTATGTGGCGCTAATATAGCTGCCGATACCCTACAATCCATTTTATGTCCGTAAACATAAACATTCGAATATAATCGTCAATAAAAAAATACCATTATGAGAGCTCTTACCTTACTGCTGACTTCTTTTCTAGCATTCGGAACAGTCCAGGCACAAGATAGCACCATCTCTATCAACTCTTCGGCTACCGTTGAAATTCCAGCCGATCGGTTAGTTTTTAACATCAATATTAATGCCGAAGCAGAAAATCCTCAGGAAGCATATAAACAACACCAGCAGCGGGAACAGATCCTGCTTGATTTACTCAAGAAACACCAGGTTGACGAAGAGAATATTAACTTTCAGCCTATTTCTATCTCTAATATCAATACGCATCGTAATGATCAGGAACCCCGTATTCAAACTCGTCAACAGGTAAGCTTGACGCTTTCAGATTTCAACCGGTATGAAGAAATACAGATCGCATTAATAGAGGGAGGCTACGATGACTTCAACGGACAGTTTATATCCTCGGAATCAGATAACGGAAAAGATGAAGCGCTGAAAGATGCCCTCAATTCTGCCCGGCAAAAAGCTGAACTCATTGCTGAACAAAGCGGTCTTACTCTCACGGGTATTCATTCTGTGGAATTCTCCTACAATCAGTTACCGCCGCGGCCTATGATGATGGAAATGGCCGCACGGGATAACGCTTCAGGGAGTCTTATATCTGAATATGCCCAGACGGTAAGCGTTTCTGCCAGTGTATCAGTGAGATACAACTTTATGAAAGTGAATTAGTCCCTTTTTGGTGCTGGAGTGACAGCTATAATGGATACAAATTTCTTGATAAACTAGTATCTTTAGTATTCAATACCAATAATAAAACAGTAACCTTTCTTTACTCTTCTTTCTTATTTCTTAAGATAGGCTTCAACACTTCCCAAACGTTTTGGGCCAGCAGCTTATGGCCCTCTGCTGTGGGATGAATACCATCTGACTGATTAAGCTCTTTATTACCCCCTACGTCCTCCAACAAGAATGGAACGAGCTCGGTATTATTTTTTTCTGCAAGCTCAGGATACATTTCACGAAATTCTTCTGTGTATTCTTGTCCCAAATTAGGCGGCACCTGCATTCCGGCCAACACAATAGTTGCATCAGGATACTTCTCGCGTACTTTGTCTATTATTTTCTGCAGATTATCTTTGGTGGTGCTCAAATCCACACCCCGAAGTCCGTCATTTCCGCCCAGTTCCAGCACGAACACATCCACGGACTGGCGAAGCATCCAATCGATCCGGCGAAGTCCCCCGGCCGAAGTCTCTCCACTCAACCCACCGTTAACAACCTCGAAGTTCCAACCCAGAGAATCGACACGCTGTTGAATAAGAGCGGGAAAGGCCTCATTCTCGTCAATTCCATGTCCCGCGGTGATACTGTCACCAAAGAAAAGGATGCGATTGGGATTATCTTGTCCATAAACAGACAGTGTTAATAAAAAAAACGTAACAAAAAGTGTTAAAAGTCGTTTCATCAGTTGACTAACAAATAATTACCGTTTTTATTCTTTGTGAATCAGGAAACGATTTCTTCCGGAGAATGATTCATTTATCTTTGAATACCAATAACCATATTTTAAACAGTTTATTATTTTATGGGTACAAATCCTATCTTGGAAGTTACTGATATTACCCAACAATTCAGAAGCGGCGATCAAAAACTTACCGTTTTAGACCAAATTAATTTCTCTGTAGAGAAAGGTACCACCTGCGCCATTGTGGGACCTTCCGGAAGTGGAAAAACCACTTTATTGGGACTTTGCGCCGGACTTGATCGGCCTACTGAAGGCCAGATAAGCCTCAATCAAATTGATTTAGGCCCGCTTACTGAAGACCAACGAGCACAGGTCCGCAATGAACACGTTGGATTTGTCTTCCAAACCTTTCAGCTGGTGCCAACACTTACAGCCCTGGAAAATGTCATGGTTCCACTGGAGCTCAGAGGGACAAATCCTAAAGAAGTTGAACAGGATGCCCGGGAGTTACTCAATGAAGTAGGACTTGGAGATCGTCTTCAGCACTATCCATCCCAGCTTTCGGGTGGAGAACAACAGCGCGTTGCCATCGCTAGAGCTTTTATCAATCGACCAAAAATATTATTTGCTGATGAACCTACCGGTAATCTTGATTCTGAAACGGGACACACCATAGAAGAACTACTTTTTGACCTCAATCGCATTAGCGGCACAACCCTGGTATTGGTTACTCACGACCATTCTTTGGCCGATCAGTGTCAGCGTATCATTCATCTGAAGAACGGTCGTATCCACAGTGATGAATGGAACGAACAGTCCGAAACAAAAGCCATCAACCAATAAACGCAGCTCATTCATATATGCTCTCATTCTTTTCAGGCTGGTCGTGGAAAATGGCATGGCGTGATGCCCGTTCCAATAAAAAGCGCCTCTTTATTTATATCTCGGCTATTATTATTGGAGTTGCCGCACAAGTAGCTATTACTTCTTTCCGAGACAGCCTCAACGAAACAATTAATAACCAGTCAAAGGAACTGCTGGGTGCTGATCTTGAAGTTGAAACGGAACAGCCTTTTCCGGATACGCTCAGGTCCTATTTCGATGAGCTGGGCGGAGAACAGGCTACCATCACCGAATTTCCTTCCATGGCGTTATTTCCCAAAGGGGGACAAACCCGTTTGTCTAATATCCGTGCGCTGAAAGGCAATTTTCCCTTTTATGGTACGCTTGAAACGGATCCTGTTTCTGCGTTGCAACAATTTAAAACGGACACCTCCCCCTCTGCCCTAGTTGATCAAACATTGATGACTCAATTCAATCTGTCGGTAGGTGATTCCATAAAAGTAGGACAGGTAACCCTTCCGATAAGCGGAGCTGTAACTAAAGTCCCGGGTGAAACGGCGGCGGCTTCTATGATAGGACCACGCATCTTTATTCCCCACTCCATGCTCGACTCTACAAAATTGGTACAGCAAGGGAGTCGTATTGAATACAAGCGATACTTCAAATTCGAGGACGACCGGGAAATTGCTCCCATAGAATCAAAACTCGATTCACTGGAAGAATCTCTTGCTATGGACATTGACATAGAAACCATAGAAGAGAGGCAGGAAGAACTAGGCGAAGCCGTTGGTAATTTAGGCAAATTCCTGAATCTCGTCGGCTTTATTGCCCTTCTGCTAGGTGGTATTGGTGTGGCCAGCTCCATTCATGTATATATCAACCAGAAAATAAGTACCGCATCTGTACTCCGTTGTTTTGGTGCCTCCTCTAATCAAACTATGAGTATATTCCTTATACAGGCCATAGTTCTGGGCTTTTTGGGAGCACTCGTTGGAACACTTATGGGTGTGGGTATACAATACCTGCTCCCCACTTTGGTTAGTGATTTCCTTCCGGTGGATATAGAACTAACTATATCGTGGCTTGCTATAGGGCTCGGCCTTTTTACTGGTACGGGCGTAGCCCTTGTTTTCGCTCTGCTGCCGCTATTGGCACTCCGTAAAGCCTCTCCACTCTATGCCCTGCGAACACTGGAAGAATCTATTACGCAACTACTTTCACAAAAAGTAAAGTGGACTACCTACGGCCTTATAGCGTTAACCGTCTTTGGCTACGCTACCCTGCTTACTGAGAGTTGGCGGGCAGGCGGCCTATTCACGCTCGGCATGATTACCGCTTTCGGATTACTGCTGCTTACTGCACAGCTACTTATGAAAACGGTTAAACGCTACTTTCCCTCCCATTGGACCTACGTATGGCGACAGGGTTTAGCCAATCTCTATCGCCCTCATAATCAAACAGCCACCCTGATGCTTTCTCTCGGCCTTGGGATGCTGCTCGTAAGTACGCTTTATTTTAGTCAGGACATGTTAATGGAAGAGCTTGATTTTGCTACCCGGGATGATGCTCCTAATCTTATTTTCTTCGATATCCAGTCTGATCAAAATGAGGGACTTAATAACCTACTTGAAGAACAAGATCTCCCTATTCTTCAGAATGTACCCATGGTAACCATGCGTTTGGATTCATTGAGGGGGCGCAGCATAGAGGCGGTCGATGAAGATACTACCACCGAAGTGCGCGGATGGGCACTCAGGCGGGAATATCGCTCTACCTACCGCGACTCCCTTATCGATTCAGAAACCCTGCTGGAAGGAGAATGGGTTGGAACTGCCGACCCATCCGAGGGCCCGGTACCCGTTTCTGCAGCCCAGGAAATTGCTGAGGACCTACAACTTGAAATTGGAGATTCCCTTACCTTCGATGTTCAGGGGGTACCAATATCAGCTTACGTGGGCAGTATTCGAAAAGTAGATTTCCAGCGTGTACAACCTAACTTTTTCATGCTATTTCCAACCGGTGTGCTGGAAGCTGCCCCTCAAATTTTTGTAACTATCACGCGTACAGCAGATGCTCAGGGTTCAGCAAGAGCCCAGCAGGCTGTGGTACAGGAATATCCCAATGTTTCAGCCATTGACGTAAGTCGCATTTTAGAAACCATTAATCAATTTGTAAATAAAATATCTCTGGCCATACAGTTTATGGCTCTTTTCAGCATCATAACGGGACTTATAGTACTTGGCAGCTCAGTTGCCACCAGTCGTTTCCAACGCGTCAAAGAAAGTGTGCTCCTGCGTACTATTGGTGCCAGCAGAAAGCAGATCATTCAAATACTGGCCGTAGAATATCTATTTTTGGGAGTACTTTCGGCTTTAACTGGTTTAATACTTTCCGTGGGAGCCGCCTGGCTACTCGGCTACTTCTATTTTGATATCACCTTTGTTCCCAATGGATGGGTTATTGTCGGCGGCACCGTGCTTGTAACAGCCCTAACAATACTGATAGGTATGATCAACAGCAGAAGTATCCTTAACAAAACCCCTATTGAAGTATTACGCGCGGAAACAACCTAAGTATTCAGAAAGAGACAAAGAAAAGATTTACGGAAGTATGAATATAGGTCAAAAGACAACTTATATATCCCTGTTAATTTTGGCGATATATATCCTGCTTACCCTTGTTATCTACCTATACACCGGCCATTTGGTTGTTGTTCTACTTATCGCCCCTCCTATTATCCACTGGATTCTTAAAAAAAGGAAGGAATCCTAAGCCTACAAAAGGAGTATGGAACATACTGTTCTATAAATGCTTATAATACTACATCTTGTTTAACCAAATAGATATTAGATATGACAACATTCAAAAAAGCTACTATACTTACGATTTGTATTGGTTTTTTGGCCTTTACGTTTGAAGGTTGTAAAAACTGGAGTAACACAGCCAAAGGCGGTGCAGGAGGTGCCGCTGCCGGAGGATTAGCAGGAGCCATCATTGGCAAAGCTGCTGGTAATACTGTAAACGGTGCTATTATTGGCGCTGCTGTAGGTGGTGCAGCAGGTGCTGCCATCGGGAACTATATGGACCGCCAGGCTGAAGAGTTAGATGAAGAGCTTGAGAATGCCGAAGTAGAACGGGTAGGTGAAGGTATCAAAATCACCTTTGATTCTGGTATACTGTTTGACTTTGACTCCTATGCCCTGCGGGAAGCTTCAAGGGAAAATATTCAGGAACTTTCCGATATTCTCCAGGATTATGAGGATACAGAAATCCTGTTTGCCGGACATACCGACAGCCAGGGTTCTGAGGAATACAATCAGGGACTTTCTGAAGATCGGGCTAAATCGGTAGCCAGTTATGCCTCAGAACAGGGCGTTTCCAGTGAACGTATGATTATTACAGGTTACGGAGAAGAAGATCCTGTAGCCGATAACAGTACTGAAGCGGGACGCCAGGAGAATAGAAGGGTAGAAATCGCTATCTATGCCAACGATGAGCTTAAAGAGAAAGCCAAAAATGGTGAAATTGGCGAAGGATAAAATTTTAATTTTCTGAGATTATTTATTAAAAGGCCTGTACTATTTAGTACGGGCCTTTTTTATTTAAAAGCTTTCTGATCTAGCTATAAAGTGTCAGCCGTTCTTTGAAAAATATTCTAAAACCCTGAGTTTTGAAGTTAGAATTACTGAACTACAGTTGATATACTAGCTCTTCTATAACTCCTAACGCCTCATCAACCTCTTCGGCTGTATTATAGTAATGAGGGGATATCCTCAGTGCTGTTTCCACTTTCTCCCCATCCATATTATCGATTATCCTCTGGTTCGGCTTCGTTGTACTTGTATTGATATTCCGCTCCCTCAGCTGTACTACCAAATTATCAATATTGATCCTATCAATTCCTGCTGTTACAATAGCACATTTATCGTCTCCCCGATCCAACACATGTACCTCAGATAATTGGTCTAATGCTTGCCTGGTGTAAGTTGCTAACTCACCGGCACGTTGACAGGCTGAGTTTATACCTACCTTTTGAGCATATTCGGCAGCCGCTCCCAGTCCAAGGACAAGAGCATAGGGAAACTCCCAATTTTCGAATCGCTTGGCATCCGCTTCCAGTTGAAAGTCATTGGTCGAGGTCCATTTGGCACCCCGGATATCCGGAAACAACGGTTGAAATCCCTGTTCAAGCATTCGGTCAGATACATATAAAAATCCTATTCCCCGCGGACCTCGCAAAAATTTACGTCCCGTAGCTGCCAGAAAATCACAATGAAGTTCCGTTACATCTACCGGTAATTGTCCCACCGCCTGACAGGCATCAAGAAGAAAAGGAACTTCTAATTCACGGCATATATCACCCACAATCTTCGCTTTTTGAATAAGTCCCGAATTGGTTGGTATCCAGCTCATCAGCACAAGTTTCGGGCGTTGTTTCTTAATCAGACTACGAACTGCGTTAGGATCAACGCCTCCATCAGGTAGATCTTTCGCTCGAAAAATCTCAATTCCATATCGATCAGCTAAATTGAGAAGCATAATTTGATTTGAAGAATAATCAGCATTGGTAGTTATCATGGTATCGCCCCGCTGGAAATCAAAAGCGCTAAGTGCCTGAGATATAGCTACAGTTGCATTCTCAACAATAGCAATATTTGCAGACGTTGTTCCAATAAGCTCAGCAATAGCATCGTAAGTGGCGGATATTTCTCTTTGTGCTGATTCCGCGGCCTCATATCCACCAAAACGTATTTCTTTATCAAGATGATTGTGGATCGCCTCTATGACAGGAGCCGGCATTAAGGCCGCACCCGCATTGTTAAGATGGATGCGGTAATTACAGCCCGGTGTGTCTTTTCGCCACTTATCCAGGTGGGTGGAATCTGCTGAGGATTTAGATCTATTCATTAATAAAAGGTATCCTAAACAAAGTTTAAGTATACGCTACTAATCGTTGGAGACAATTAATCCGAATTGAGATAAGTGATGATAGCAATGTTTGAAATGGAATTTCTTCCATTGGTCTCCATTCAGTTCTCCAAAAACCGGATTCATTTGTGAAGCATCCGGGCTATTCTTATAGTACCCAAGAAAGTCTTGAATCTCTTCTTTTAATTTAGCTTTTGCTTTGTTTAAATTTGGATATCTCAAATCCAGTAATCCGGTATCCGTTACAGGATTTACAAACCCTTTAGGCATAGGGCGATTCAAATTTATGAAAGTCTGAAGCTTACCCCTCTTCTCCTCCGGTGTATAGCATTCTACTTCCAATTTACCCGTTGATACCTTAAATGCGAGAATCAAATGTTCAATCATGTGGTGGACCGTCATATTTCCCCAATCCGCTTCCATGTCCTCATCTACAGAATCGATGATCTCAGGTAAAATTTTCTCAAAAAACCGATCTATTAAGTCAGGATCCTTCACGTCAAGAGGTAGCTTAACAGGCATCATTGCTTATCTGTTTGGATTAAAGCCAGAGGTTGAAAACCAGAACACAAAATACGTTTAATATTTACTCCACATTAGCAGCCGTCCTATTTCAACCAGAAACGCTTATACAGTATAGTAAAAAATAACTAGTTTTATTACAGGAGGTGCCTTTCTAATTGAAGGACCAAAAAGAAAGGGATAAAAATAGCGTTCGACTTTATAAACCCCTGAATATATTCTCCAAAAAAGAGATCCCCATCAAATTCGGATAACCAAATCCAATGAGGACCTATAATATTTACCGATAAAAATGTAACTCGCTTATTTTATCATAGTTACCGAAATGTCACTTAGAAGCTAAATCACGCAAAGTGCTTGCCAGTTTATTCACTTTCGCTGTCTGTTCAGAGGCTGTAGCCTGGCCTTCTACCTCGTCAGCCAATTCAGAAAGGAGCGTTTCCTGTTTCGAGCCAGATGCCCCTTCAGCTTCTGAAATACTTTCCCTGATTGCGATAATGCGTTCCGGGGATAGACTTCTGCCACGCTCAAGCTGATCGACATATGCTTTTGCAAGTGCAAAAGTAGCCGGCCAGTCGTACTTCGGCTGTCCCTGAGGATTCAGCTGATCGAAGGTAACGGTATTGGCTGCATCTATCTCATTCTGGGTAAGATATGGACTCGGCTCTAGTTCAAAAATATCAAGCCCGCGAGCAATTTCTGAATTTACGATGGCACCATTATACCAGTAAACAGACCAGCTTCCTCCCATCTGCATGCGGGTAGAATCAACGGGACCGCGATCATGGAAAGCAATCTCAACCGGGTTCTTGGGATCGGTCCAGTCAAAAATAGATATTCCACCCTGATACCACGACTGCACCATAATATCGCGATCGGGCACCGGAATTAAAGAACCGTTATGCGCTACACAGTTTTCCTGTTCTGTCTGGGCTGCCGGCATCTTAAAGTAACTCTGAAAATTCATCTCATTATTTTCATCGATGGTAAAAATGGCATTAGCACCCCACTCCATGGGATCGTCTTCGCGGCATTTCGGCTGGCCGCCTCCACCCCATTCATCCGTAAAGAGGACCTTGTCACCTTCATTATTGAAGGTCGCGGAGTGCCAGTAGGCAAAGTTTGAATCCGCTACAGCATCCACGCGCTTGGGACTGGCGGGATCTTCAATATCCAGCAAAAGGCCATATCCCTCACAAGCACCACCTGCTAGGCCAATCTCGGGATAAAGAGTAATATCGTGGCACTGGTTAGGTCCCCGTTCTTCTGTTTCTTCCCCTTCATCATCTTCCTCCTCATCACCACCACCGTAGCGTTGGGCGAGTATATCCTGTAGGTTATTGCGTAAGGTAGTACTATCAGCTGCCGTTGGGGTTTCACGATCATTTTCCTTTGCTATATCGAGAAGCATGGGCTGTATAATTCGATCGGGGATAATACGTTCTTGCCCGAAAACCTCTGCTACAAACGCTCCTTCTTCTTTAGCTTTTTCAATTTTTTCTCTGTCAGCGGGAGAGAGTCCGTGCGTTGGTGCTTCCGTGAGGTTTTCGAAAATACGGGGTGAATTTACAATAGCCGCCTGCTCGGGATTATCCAATGGCACCTGAATTACCTCAATTCGGTAAAGGGCCGAATTGGGATCCTCTCCGGGAGGAGCACTTGAACAACCGGGAAGTTCTTCTTCAGGACGTACCGGGGCGGAACCAGAAACGTACACATACACATTTTCCTCATCCTTTGGATCATCCAGAACGGAATGAGTATGAGATCCGCGACAGGTCTGTACATTTGAAATGTACTCGGGATTTTTTATATCAGAAATATCAAAAATCCGGATACCGCGAAGTCGTTCTTCGCTAACAGTTTTATTAACACCCTCAGTACCACAGTCAAGGCGGCCACCAAGTCCTTCTCCGGAGACAAAAAGCAGATCTCCGTAAACGGAAACATCACTCTGTGAGGCGGGACACAGAAAATCAACCACAAGGCTTGGTTCCGCGGGATCCGAAATATCCCAGACCATGAAGCCGTTATAATTTCCTTGGATGGCATAATTGTCTTTAAAAGCCAGATCGGAGTTGGTTACTCCCACGAAATCTTCTGGTGGAGGAGTTTGGGAAAGCAAATTGAGATTCCATATTGCCTCTTCAGCATCAAATAATCCTGCCTCCAACCCTACACGCGGATCGGGATTGGGTTTTTCTATTTTCTCCAAGGGTTTAATGTCAGAACTATAAGTAGCAGACGAGGAACTATCAACCGTGGAGGATGAAGGAGCACATGAATAGGTAGTGAAAACCACGATAGCCAGGAGCAGCCCCAGGTAGCTTCTCCCTAGCCCAAAACGTTGTAAATTTAGATTATAGTCGGAGTTCATATTTATTTTTATCTCTTTTTAAATTAGATATGCGTTTATTGTAGGAAAAAATGTATAGTTAAAATCTTCTAGCCTGATTCCGATACCTCCTCAAGCATTAGCTGCATTCGATCGATCTCAGTCCGCTGATCTACCTGAATATCAGAGGCCAGCCGGAATGCTTCTTCATCCTGAGCGGCCCCATCGGTTCCAAAAAGATTGTCAACCATATGTACCGCGCCAGCATGATGTTCAATCATATATTTGAGAAACAGCCGATCGAATTCAGTGCCCTTAGCCTGAGCAAGCTCTTCCAGCTTTTGCTGTGAAAGCACACCGTGCATATTTTTGTAGCTGGTAAAAGGCTCGTTGTCAATCTCAACATGCAAATTCAGTCCTTCAATCTCTATTTTTGGTACGGGCTGGTCTCGATCACGGAGCCACTGCTGCATCGATGCGATTTCATCTTTTTGAGCATTAATAATTCGTGCAGCCAATCGTTGAATACCGTCACTGGCATTATTATCCGGTGCCAGCCGGGACATAATAAGAGCCTGTGCATGATGGGCAATCATTCCCCTCATAAACTTAACATCGGCTTCTGTAAAGTCCATACGGGACTGTTCCACCTTTTCCCAGTAAAGTTCTTCAAGGTCGGACTTATCCGAAGATGCAGTTTCTTCCGTTTTTGTGCTTTCGGTACTTTTACATGAAACTGTCCCAATAAAAAGGAGAAGTACAGCAACAGTCTTGAAAGGAAACGATACTCTTATATTACTGTTAAACACGTCTCGTTAAGAATATATTTTTAGATTATACTTTATATAGCGCCACAGTATAAATGCAAAATGGAAGAAAAACCAGTGTATTTTTTAACTTCCTTGGCTAATAATCTTCTGTCTTTCCTTCTTTTCTCCAAACTGTAGTCTATGGCGAGAGGCTTTATTATCATCCTCCAAACAGCTGATATTTATTTATCGCATAAAAGGTATCAAATAATTTGATAAAAAGTAACGCCTTTTGATCTTTTAACATTTCTTATCGGAGGCTAGTTATTTGGATTCATCCAAGATAAAATACCTGCTTGACATGTGAGTATAGTTCTTATATCTGTTCCAACTCTTTCTGAGTTTTCTTGGACAGCTTGGCAACCACCAGCTGATACGAATCCGTAATCCACTCTTTTAGCAAATCGTCCGGCACCGGATAATCCATCTTGATACTATTCCAGTGCTTTTTATTCATGTGATAGCCGGGGATAACAAATGCATATTTTTCCCGGAGCTTAATTGCTTTTACCGGATTGCATTTTACATTTATGTACTCAAAATTTTCAATGTTAGTTGCGCTGAACATTTTTCCTTTAACCTTGAAAACCAGCGTATCCTCGTTAAAGGGAAAACCCTCTTCCGCACCGGCAAAAGAAAGGCAGTATTCTCTGTATTCTATAATATTCATTCTGTTAAAATAACTGGAAATATAGGTCTTATCCCATCTATAAATTGGATATAGGGATACCTCGGAACCAAAGCTACAATTTAATCCTATTGGCAATAGGTCTAATGTTCAGTACGTCTCACGAAATATCGACTGATCATCCTGTTCAACCTCATTGGAATGGTTCCAGTCTGGTTTTTATTATAGATTATATCATAGCTATTTAATTTAATCCGGAGGTCATTATGCCCTTAAATAAATTAATCAATTATTTAGATGAGCAGGGAAAGAAATATGTAGTGGTAAAACATTCCCCGGCATTTACAGCCCAGGAAGTGGCGGCATCAGCGCATATTCCGGGCAAGGAGATGGTTAAAACCGTGATCGTAAAAGCGGACGGTGATATGAAGATGGTGGTGCTTCCCTCCACACACGATGTGGATTTTGATGCCATAAAAGAAGCCATAGGAGCCGAAGAGGTTGAACTTGCATCAGAAGATGAATTTGAGAATTTATTCCCCGATTGCGAACTAGGAGCCATGCCTCCTTTCGGTAATCTTTATGATATTGATACCCTCGTAGCCGAATCGCTAACCGAGGATAACATCATCGCATTCAATGCTGGCACTCATAAGGAACTGGTAAAAATGGGCTACAGTGATTACGAGGAACTGGCTAATCCTGAAATTATGCCGGTAGGTGTTAAAAAGGCGTGATCGATTGATTACATCTAAAAAATGTCCGCCGTCTGAAGCACTCACTTAATTAGAATAAAACATGTTTCTGCCTTATAGAGCAAGAGTTACGGAAGTATTACGGCTTTTCTATATTTTTAATATCCAGATGATAAAAAGTAATAAATAATCAGACCATGCAACCGGAAAAACTATTCCTTGGAGACGACGGCAGCATTCCCAATAATGAATTGCCCTTACTCTTGTACCACAACGCCTTTAGCAAGCGGGGACCGGAAGGCGCCCGATGGCTTGAAGAGCAATTCTGCAAGCATAATTGGACAAACGCATGGAGAAACGGGGTCTATAGCTATCATCATTACCACAGCACCTCGCATGAAGTTCTGGGGGTATATTCCGGAAGCGCCAAACTACACCTGGGAGGAGAACAGGGTCAAAAGGTAGAGGTTCAGGCAGGAGATGTGATCATCATTCCGGCCGGGGTGGCCCATAAGAACCTGGGCAGCAGCCGTGACTTCAGGGTGGTCGGCGCCTATCCGGACGGAAACAGCTATGATTTAAAAACCGGAAAGAAAAGCGAACGTCCGCAAGCCGACAAGAACATTGCTGCGGTGCAGATACCTTCCGCCGATCCCCTGCTGGGCCAAAGCGATGGACTCACGGAAATCTGGAATAATAGTAAGACTTAGGAGAGTGTAACTTTATTAAAACACCTCTAATCGGCAGAATGATAGTTCTCTTTTAATGGATTAACCAAAGTTAATTTTGTTCTTGAAGATACTCTTCGCGCAAATCAGCAATTAGTTTTCCCTTTTTGGTCTTCCAGCTTGTCCAACCATTTATAGTTTGACGATCACTGCCAGCATCTTGTATTCCTGCTAAAGCAGCATAACTTGGACTACTAAATTTTTGTCCCAGCAATTCTAAGGAACCATCATCATGAATCAATGCCGTATATTGCTTTTGTTCACCATTTCTGGGTTTGTAATCCATAATTAGTTGTTCATTTACAGAAATGAAACCTTTTTCAATTAAATCTGAAATTGATACATCATATCGTGTTATA
>JBEPXF010000045.1:0-14465 GCA_041642075.1 Fodinibius sp. | reverse complement strand
GCAGGCTCTTGACCAACTAGATACTTTCCAGGAAACAGGAGTTACTGTTCTGGAATTAAATGAGCAACCATCTGATCGCCTTTGGGAGGCGATTAACCAATATAATTTTAAGGTCTATGCCTCTTTGGAATCTCCTTTCCTACACCTGCTTCTCTCGCTCGTACAGATTCGGCTACCGCTGCAGCCTTAATACAAAAGGCAAACGCTTTTTTATCTAAACCTTCGGTAGAAAAAATTAAACTCTTCCAGTACGGGGCTGTTGAACAGTCCGACTTTAACAATCGTGCCTCCTCTTTTTTCGCCTCTTTTAATAGCTTGGATAATATTGATACATACTATACCGACCACCGGATAACGGATACTCATCCCCAAGCCGATTTCCTTATTTATGACATTCACCTGCATTCAAGTGATCTGGATTCCCTGAATATTCCACGATCCGAATTCATTGGTGGATATCAGTACAGTCCGGCTCCGAAACTTCAGGGATTTCTCACTCCTCTTAAAAGAGTCATTGAACAAACTTCGCACTCACCCGGCAAGCCCCTTCTATTTAGGAGTTCACAACTCCTGTCAGCCGTTGAAGGAAATCCCCGGTTGGCAGCTACCCTGAGTGCCCTTGCTTCGAATCCCAATGCGATCTTCCCTGTTCCTGAAGAATCGCTTCCCAGTTCCCGAAAACCCATTCTTCCCACCATAGTGCTTTTATTGGTCTGGGGATCCCTTGCCATGCACTATAATATGAGTCCGCTCTATCGAAAATCTCTATTCCGCTATTTCTTCGGTCATTCCTTCTTTGTGAATGACATCTTCAGGCGTCATATCCGTACCTCTGTACCAGCTATGCTCATTCTATTACAACATGCTCTACTTGCCGGCGCCGTATTGTATACCCTTTCAACTTATTTATGGTCACCACTTGGTTTGCAGAGTATCGCACATCATTTTCCCATGCTCGAGATATTAATAGCCGGCAATGAATACACTATTTTCCTGGCACTCTCCGGAATATTCCTGATACTCTCTATTATAGAAATCCTCTGGTTGTATCTGAGCAACAAATATCTCCGATCACTAACTCAAGTCACCACGCTTCTGGCCTGGCCATATCATCTCAACTTTCTGTTCGGCACGTTTGCTATAGCTATTTATGTATCATGGGGTAGTATATATGCCATCACCGTGGCCACTATATTACTATTATTTGTGTTTTTCTGCTCCTTTATAGTCGCTGCTATAGATCTCTCCCGGGCGGTTGTAACCAATAAATTGCGTTATCTGAGTTTAACGGTGGGACTTTACCTACTCCTTAGTACAGCATTAACTGTCTGGATGATAGGATTCAACAGCTCAGTATGGGAAGTTATTTATCTGAGTCTGAAACTTTAAACAATTTGTTTTCGAAGCCGTGCGACCGGAATATTTAGCTTCTCACGATATTTGCTCACAGTTCTTCGAGCAATTTTATATCCCCTTTCCTTGAGTTGATTCGCGATGGCCTGATCACTCAGCGGTTTTTTCTTGTCTTCATTATCCACGATTTCCTGTACCGCATTTTTAACTTCCCGGCTGGAAACCTCTTCGCCGCTCTGCGTTTCCAGCCCCTCGCTGAAAAAGTATTTAAGTTCGAATACCCCAAAGTGTGTCTGAACATATTTTCCGTTAACTACGCGGGAGATGGTGGAAATATCCAAATTCACGCGATCGGCAATATCCTTAAGAATCATCGGTTTTAATCCCTCTCCATGCTTGAAAAAATCCTCCTGAAGGGCTACGATCGTCTGCATAGTATTCATCAGCGTATTCTGCCGCTGACGGATAGAATCAATAAACCACTGAGCTGATTCTATTTTATCTTTAATAAAAGACTTAGTCTCCTTAGTCTGTTTACTCTTATCCTTTTTCTTCTTCAAATCTTCCCACATATCCTTATAGCGGGGTGAAATTTTAAGAGGCGGCACATTTCCATTATTTAGTGTAATGACAAAATCACCGGCCTCCTCATCCTCACCATTAGAGCTTTCCGCAGGCTGATAATATACTTCAAAGTCGGGTTCAATATAATTTTGCGTATCGTCTACCGCATTACCGCCTCCGCCGGGCTTTGGATCCAGTCCCTTGATACAGTCAAAAGCAGCTTTTAGCTCCTCATCATCGATATCAAGTTTTTTCTTGAGCTTGCGAAAATGCTTCTTTTCAAAGAGGTCCCAATAATCTTCGAGCATAGCGATCGCATCATTCCGGCCCTCAACATCTTCATCCATCATCCTAAGCTGAACCAACAGGCAATCCCGGAGATCGCGCGAGGCGATGCCCGGGGGATCGAGTCGTTGAATTTTTTTTCGGACTTTCTCAACCTCTTCCTTGTTAGTCAATGTTCCCTCATTAAAAGCAATATTATCAACAACGGCCTCTATTTCTCTTCTGAAATACCCATCATGATCAAGAGAACCAAGTATTTGATCAGCAATCAACTGCTGTTCTTCATTCAGATCCAGAAGTCCAACCTGCTGCTCCAGCTTTTCCAAAAAAGATTCGTGATAAGGATCCGGTAAATCCCGCCAGTCTTCATTCCCCCCATAACCGGAGCCTCCGGTATAGTCATTTCCATCATACTCAGTGTTGTGCATAAACTCATCCCAGTCAATCTCTTCATTTTGATCAACTGGCTCGAGTTCTTCATCCCGGACGGTTTCTTCCTCTTCCCATTCCGTTTGTTCCAGTTCCTCTGCGGTATCTGACTGCTCGCCTTCCTCCAGAACAGGATTGGTCTCCAACTCTTCCTTTATTCGCTGTTCCAAAGCAATGGTAGGAAGCTGCAACAGTTTGATATATTGTATCTGCTGCGGTGACAGACGCTGCTGCTGCGTCTGCTTCTGGTTCATCTGTTGACCGGTCTTAAGCATATACTACGTTTTCTTCATCCTGAAGACAGGATAAAATAGGTTCTTTACTCTGTAACGAGATGATAATGTCAATAGTACCGCCTCAAGATACTATTTCTAAAACTGAATCGAAACGCCAACGCTTTAAAGAATAGAAAGAAAAAAACAGCAATTATAAAAGCTCAAAATTTTTACCTGCAGACTGACGTACACAGTGCTGCATCTCCAGTTCAAGTAATTTGGGCAATAATTTATGAGCTGCTGTATTCAGCTGTTCAGCCAAATCATCTATATGCATAGGGCCTTCTTCCAGAGCCTCGCATACCTCTGTAGATAAGTCATCCAAATCAAGGGAAGTCCACTTATGGGAAATTAGATCGGCGGATTGATCTTTATGCTTTGGGTGCGTTATATGAATCTCAATTTCTTCTAAAATATCTTCTATATTTTGAACAAGCTTCCCCATTCCGCGCTGTATCAGGCTGTGGCAGCCGATAGAGTTTGGAGTACCAATTGGATGGGGTACTACAAAAACCTCCCTATTTTGATCCAGAGCCAACTTAGCCGTAATCATGCTGCCTCCATCAATACTTGAAGCAACCACCAGCGTACCAAGACTCAAACCACTGACTATGCGATTACGCTCTGGAAAATTACCAGCATCCGGCTGTGCTCCAAGGGGAAATTCCGAAATAACAGCACCTCCTGTATCAACAATATCGGCTGCCAGCTTCTTATGACTGCCCGGATATATGACATCGATACCGGAACCCAACACAGCTATGGTACAACCGTTTTCCCTTACCGTTGCACGATGTGCTGCTCCATCAACACCCAGGGCCAACCCACTTATCACCGTTAATCCTTTCCGGGCAATCTCCCGGCTAAAATATTTAGCAGTATCCAATCCATACTTGCCGGCTTTACGGGTGCCTACAACGGCAACACTCTCATTTTGAAGGGCCTTTCTGCGCCCTTTAATCCACAGCATCAGCGGCGGGTCGAATGTTTCCCGCAGCAGCGGGGGATAATCCTCATCCCAAAAAGTCATGATCTCTGCTCTAATACGCTGCGTTCGGTCCATTATCCGGTCGACTTTATCCCAACTGTCAAAGGTGATAATCTCTTCAGCAGTCTTGGGACCTATCCCATAAACTGATTCAATTTTCCGCCGGTTCAGATAAAAAATTTCACGCGGATGATCTACGGATTGCAACAGCTTGCGAATGCGCTGTGCACCCAAATTGGAGATTAAATGAAGGGCTATAAGCTCTCTAACCGGAGCTTTCTGTATCTTCTCTTGATTTTTCAACGGCTTGTATCTGCTCCCAGATGATTTCTTTTAGTTCATCTATATGGTAGTTAGTTGCAGAGGAAATTTCAACTACCGGGATATCCAAATCTATTTTTTTTTCTTCATCGAGTTCATAGTCTTCCTGCAGATCCATCTTGGTAATGGCCAGAATACGCGGTTTATCCAGCAAATCAGAGCGGTAGGCCTGAAGCTCGTCCAGTAATGCCTCGTACTCATATTCGATATCCTGTTGAGAGCTTACCATAAACAAAAGAACATTATTACGTTCAATATGCCGCAGAAACTGAATTCCCAGGCCTCGTCCTTCGTGAGCCTCTTCAATAATGCCGGGAATATCGGCCATTACAAATGTTCGGTAGTCGGGCATTGTAACAACACCCAGATTAGGTTGAAGCGTTGTAAAAGGATAGGAATCAATTTTAGGTTTGGCTCCTGAAATAGCTGACAGCAAGGTACTTTTACCCGCATTCGGAAAACCAACAAGCCCAACATCAGCGATGAGTTTAAGTTCTATCTCTATCGCCCGCTGTTCTCCCTCTTCTCCATCCTGAGCATGACGCGGGGTCTGATTGGTTGAACTACGAAAATGCCAGTTTCCAAGTCCCCCTTTACCGCCTTCGGCTACTACAATTTCCTGCTCGTGCTCGGTAATTTCACCCAGACGCTCTTTGGTATCCGCATCATATATTACGCAGCCCAGCGGTGCTTCCAGAATCTCATCTTCCCCATCTTTTCCTTTCCGTTTGCTGGGTTCGCCCCGATTTCCATCCTTCGCATTAACATATTTCCGATAACGAAGGTCTAAAAGCGTATTCAACTGCTCATTGCCCCGGAGAATTACATCGCCCCCGTCACCGCCGTCACCGCCATCAGGTCCGCCATGCGGCACATACTTCTCTCGCCGGAAATGAACCGCACCGGCTCCTCCATGACCTCCTTTTACATAAACTTTTGCATAATCGGCAAATTGAACTCGGCCCATACTATAAGTTTTCTAATATATAATCAGTCAGCATTTTATAAAGATGTTCACGAGTATTTCCGCCATAAATACCATGATTGCGGTTCGGATAAAACATAGTTTCGAACTGTACATTAGCTGCCACCAGGCGGTCAATCATTTCAACGGTATTTTGAAAATGTACATTATCGTCGCCTGTGCCATGCACCAACAAATAATTACCGGTAATTTGATTTGCGTAGGTCAGCGGTGATCCCTTGCTGTATCCTTCAGGATTTTGCTCGGGAGTTTGCATAAAACGCTCGGTATAAATCGTATCGTAATACTTCCAGCTCGTTACCGGTGCAACCGCAATGGCCGTGCTAAAAATATCATTTCCCTGTGCAAGAGCCAACGTGGACATATAGCCGCCGTAGCTCCACCCCCAGATTCCAACTCTATTCTCATCAATAAAATCATACTCTTCTACCAGGTACTTAGCAGCATCAATCTGATCTTCCACCTCATACTGTCCAAGCTTCTTATAAATCTGCTTTTCAAAATCACGTCCCCGGGCACCAGTTCCGCGATTATCCACACTTACAATAATATAGCCCTGCGATGCCAGATATCGATGCCAAAGCGGACGCTGTGAAGTAGAAAAACTCTTTTGTACCGTCTGGCTTCCGGGCCCTCCATACACATAAAAAAGAACCGGGTATTCTTTGGAAGCATCAAAATTGTGAGGCTTCATCATATAGCCATTAAGAGTAGCCTGTTGCAGAGGAATCTTGATAAATTCCTTTTGGGGAAAGACGTAATCGGCAAGTGTATCACGCAATTCCTCATTATCCTCCAGCATGCGTACCTGCTTCCCATTAATATTGTGCAGCGTGTATTGTGGCGGAGTGCTTGCGGATGTCGAGGTATTAATATAGTATTTAAGATCACGACTCATATTAATGCTATGCCAACCCTCGCTATCCGTCATTTTCCGCTTGTTGCTTCCATCCCGCCTAATACTGTACAAATGGCGTTCGAGCGGTGACTCTTCACTGCTTACAAAATAAAATCGTTCGGTCCGCTCATTATAACCAAGATAGTCCGTCACTTCCCAGTCCCCCTCGGTGACCTGTCGAATCAACTCTCCATCCAGGTTATACAGATAGATATGATTATAGCCGGACTCCTCACTGGTGTAAACAAATTCTTCGCCATTTTCCAAAAAGATAAGATTGTCATTTACATCAATCCAGGCGTCACTTTCTTCGGTTTTTATGATCTCGGTATCTCCCGTATTCGTATTGGCAAGCATCAAGTCTTGCTTATTTTGCAGTCTGTTCATGCGACGAATGGCCAGCGTGCCGGAATCTTTTGTCCAGTTGATTCGCGGGATATACTGATCATTTTCTGAACCTATATCCATCCACACGGTATTATCCTCATCCAAATCATAAACCCCGATTTTAATAACCGAATTTTCCTCACCAGCTTTCGGATACTTAAAACGGGTCAGTCCGGGATACAACTCTCCCCATTCGGTCATAAAAAATTCTTTAACATCAGACTCATCAAAACGATAAAAAGCAATTTTCTCTCCATCCGGAGACCAGCTCCAGGCTTTAGCAAAGCCGAATTCTTCCTCGTATACCCAATCAGCTGCACCATTAATAATCTTATTAAATTTACCGTCGGTGGTAATAGCTGTTTCCTCGCCGGTTGACAGGTTTACCCAATAGAGATTATTTTCCTGTACAAAAGCAGCCTTCTCCCCTGAAGGTGAAAGTTGAGCATACTGCTGTTTCTGGTCCGACTCGGTCAACTTCTGTGTTCGACCAGTTTCAAAATCATAAATAAAATAATTTTCACGGGTACTGCGGCGCCAGATCGATTCAACATCGGTCTTAATAAGTAACTTGCTTTCATCCGCTGAAAACTGGTAATCCTGTATAATGATCGGTTTATCACGTCCCGGCACTTTTAAGTCCGAGGTAGACATCAATACCTCATAGTCACCTGTAGTGATATCATATTTTCGGATCTCAATATCACCGTTAACACGCTTTAAAGTACTGTAGTACTGTCCATCCTGCATCCAGTTTACATTTTGGATGCTTTCTGATCTAAAAGTGTTATCAAAAAGGTGATTAAATTGGATTTCTTGGGTCTGGGCTGAGAGAGGCTGTAGAATCCAACCAAAAATTATGGCTAATAAAAATAATTTCTTCATAGATCGCACATGTTAGTATTCAAATTTCTCCAAGCCGATAACAAATCTAAAGAAGTTTCCCCAGCTACTCCTCAAATTTGTGGAGTAAAATTTTCAATAGCTTGGTCATTTCGTCCTTCATTTGATTACGAGGAGTAATAAAATCAAGAAACCCATGCTCCAACAGGTACTCGGATCGCTGAAATCCTTCCGGCAGATCGCGACCGATGGTCTGTCGAATCACACGGGGACCTGCAAAACCGATCAAGGCTTCCGGTTCAGCAATATTAAAATCACCAAGCATCGCAAAGCTTGCCGTTACACCACCCGTAGTAGGATTGGTCATAACTGAAATATAGGGTACACCCGATTCCTCGAGTTGTGCCAGCTTTGCCGATGTTTTAGCCATTTGCATCAGGCTCAGCACGCTTTCCATCATTCGGGCTCCACCGGATTGCGATATGATAATCAACGGTTTTTTATGTTCGCGGGAGTGATCGATAGCCATGCCTATACGTTCACCTACAACCGATCCCATACTGCCGCCAATGAAACTAAAGTCCATGCAAGTAATCACAACGTCCAAACCATTCATTTTACCAACACCCACACGTACAGCATCTGTAAGCCCCGTCTTTTCCTGGTATTCATCCAATCGATCGCTGTATTTCTTACGGTCTTCAAACTCAAGAGGATCGGTTGGCACGATATCCTGGCCAATTTCTTCAAATTCACCGTCATCGAACAGAAAGGAGAAATATTCTTCACTGCCAATACGAAAGTGATAGCCGCTAAGGGGATCTACCCAGAGATTATCCTCCAGCTCGCGGCGGTGAACCGTTTCACCGGTCTTGGGTACTTTAATCCAGACCCCTTCCGGCATCTCTTTACGTTCATCAGTTTGGATATTTTTGTCTTTGCGTTTGAACCAGGTCATGAGCACTCTTTTAGTTTAAATGGAGTCCAAAAATAATGATTCTCCGTCGAAGCTAAAATCTTTTTATCTGTCTAATCAATTATCAATGCAAATCACCCTAAATGGGTCAAGAGAGAATATCTTTACTCTTTGTAGATGTTATAACGGATTTTTGTCTTCTATAATATATAATATCTCGTGCTGAACTTTTTTTACTTAAAAATCCGATTTGACGGTTATAGACACGTATTCAAAGGATCCAAACATTTTTAGACATAAACGGCAAAAAAGCGCGTTCCCATACCAATTAAAATAGCGATGGTAAAGCTTAAAAGTGTTCCCAACAGGATATATTCCGTTGTCAGGCGCTGCTTTTCGTCATCCCGAAATCGCAGGATAGATTTCGCCGCAATTAAGAGTCCGATAGCGGCATACTCTCCAACGAGTATAAACAGAAAAATAAGCAAGCGCTCCAGGTATCCAATCCACGCCCCGGCATTGGGTAATTCATCTGCCCGGTCTCCCACAACATCTGCCCACCTGTCGCTTACAAACTGTATAAAGATACTACTTGGCCGGAATAACAGCAGCAGTCCTGCTCCATACACCGCCCATGCGCCCCATTGGGCAGGATTGACCAACCCATCCATCCCTTCCGGAAACTCTGTAAGAAATGCTGCAATAGTAACGATCACTGCCACATGGGCCAGCTGATCTACAATAAAAGCCGTGGTTGTTTTCTTTTTATCTACCTGAACTTTAATGGCATCTATCAGCCAGTGGGTAACCGCAGTCCCTACCCCCACCAACAACCAGTTTTGCCATTGGGCCGCAAGCAGATAGGCCAGAGATCCCGCAATCAGTGCGTGCAGTGCAAGCTGTTGAGATTTCCACCTTTGTCGACGCTTTTCCCGGAGCATATATTTGCTCTGAAGAAAAAAATCGGCTAGCAGGTGTGCCATTAATAACTGAAAAAACAGCTGCAAAAAATCACTCATAATACCATTTGATTAGAACGTGTTAACACAAACGAACAGCTTCTATAAGCAAAGCGAAATAGATAAAAGACCCAAACACTCCATGCCTTTTTGGTAATCTTATCCAGATACCTGACTGAGCACACAAAGGAGATTCATTCGTTACATAGTCTATCTCAGCAAATTCCATCTTTATCTGATATCAAAAATGGTGGATTGTCTGTGTATGTAAGCATATCTGGGGGGCATCTTATTTATTCGCCATCTAATCCAAAAATATGTTTCATACCTCCCTTTTTATGTGACCTGGCTGGATGTATAATAAGACGGGTCAAAAGATTCCGGATCAACTTGCTTAAAAAAGTTTTCGGCCTCTGCTTCATAAAGATCAATAAGAGAGCGGGCAGTAATAGCACGACTATCTAAAAGTGTTACCATATCCCGGACCTTACCAGCCAGCCGTTTTAAACCCGTACCCACCACGATATCCCCAGCTTCTATCATTTTTTCAATGTCATCAATGGGTCTCACCTCTGTTTGATCGTTCGTGCGAAGCTCTCCCTGCTCCCACCGAAATTTTTGATGATACAGATGCTGCCGGCGCGCATCTATCACACTGTGGATCGTCCTAATTGTTTCCCTTTCAGTTGCAGCCTGCATGGCATAGGAAGCCAGAGTATCCACCGCATAGAGCGGTACTTGTGTCTGGAAGAGCAGTCCCTTCACCGCACTGGCGCTAATTCTCAAGCCTGTATAAGATCCCGGTCCTTTACTAACCAACACAGCATCAAGCTCCGATATTTTAAAAGCCTGCTCCTCCATCAACTCTTCAATAAAAAGAAACAGCTGTTCTGAATGGGAACCCCGCTTATTCGTTCGCTTTTCAATCTGCTTTCCTTCCCGGTCGCGGAAAGCAACAGAGCACACATTCGTTGCTGTTTCTATGGACAAAAGCATATTTAGGATTAAAGGTTGGAGGTTAAAGGTTAAAAAGTTGTTATTGTTCGATCAGCCAGTGGCTGTTGCTGAGTTCCACCCAGCGGTTGTACAGTTGATACAGCTGATCAAATTGCTCTACTGCAAAATTCTGCCGGCTAATATTAATAGAATAATCATAATTAAGCAGATTACTTTCCATATCATAAGACTCTTCAAAAGAAGCACCGGAAAATTCCAGGGACCGGCTTTCCACGCCTTCCTCCATATCTGACCCTTGTGGGAGTGCAATAGAATAAGATACCTTCAGACGTTCCGGGGCATCAAGTGTAATTGGCAGAGTGCGGTTGGAATCCTCAAAAGGATTCTCTCTGCGATATCCCACAACCATGGGAGGAAATTCAAGTCCGTCGCTAAAACTGGTTGCATAATTAGGTATTTCAAAACGAGCCCTCAGTTCAACCGGAGCCCCAAAATCCTCAATATTGTCAAGCGCTGCATCGGATACCTGCAATTGGGAATATCCATCGAATAAGACCTGCCTCAAAATATTCGCTTCGGATGTGCCATTCACTTTCTGCTGGCGGATCAGGCGGGCGGGATACCCCTGCTGCAAGCTTACCACTTCTCCACTGAGGGTACCATTAGCTGCCAGCCGGGCATCTATTTCTACCTCAATATCAAACAAACTCTCATCTGTCTGCATCGATATCCAATCAAAGGATTTTTTCCGCAGCAGCAGTCCCTCACCATTGTTAATTTCAGTAGGGATAAGATTGGGATGACTGTAAGGAAACCCAGCATCCATAATGTATGCTTCGCCATTGATATTACTGTATACCGCCAGCGCGTTGAACTGATAGAAAGAAGGGAACTCCCGGTTTATTTCTCCCGAAGAGCGGGTAGATGTCAATAGTGGATAAGCCTCAATGCCCGCTCCCCGCAGCATGGCCAGAAGCGTCTGATTAATAGCCGCCTGGTCAGCCGACTCTCCGGCAAGTACCGCCGAATCGGAAGTAGTACTGTGAGGGACATAGTTTCCTGAAAAATTGACCCGTTCATTCAGAAAGTGATAAATACTGTCCTGCACCACCGCAGGATCATTTTCGGAAAACGACCGGGCGATAGAATCCCCCTTCTCCCTGGCGAAATTATACTGTTCAATTTGTGACCACGGATTAATATTGCGTCGAAGCTGGGCCACAACCACTTCCCAGCCAGTATCCAGCGGCTGTCTTGGCAGGCCAAAGGCATTAAGCAGAAACTTTATCTTGCCCCTGTAATTATCCAGTGAAGTGGTAAATGCTTCATCCTCCACCGCGGGAATATCCGCAGCTACCCATCGCTCGGTTACCACCGGATCAGGCTGCGGAATAGTAAAGATCTTGGGGACTGAACTGGTATCGGTATAGGAAAAGTTATGGTCTACGTTCCCATCGTAATTTTCCACCACGCTCTCATAACGTAGATAACGCGGATAGGTAATGGTGGCCTTGGCATTCAGGGTCGGTACGCGATGCGAGAAATGGAAATCCGGGAGCTCCTCAATATAGCGGCGGTGTATCACATACCGGTACTCCAGCACGGCTCCATCCTCTACTGCCGGCATCTGGAACTCCTTGATATTATACCGGCTGTTAATATTAATAGTGCGGATATTTTCTTCACGGAGCGGAACACGCTCACCGGAGGGCAGATAGGTCGTGCCGCTGATTTCCACCAGCTGTTCCATATCATTATCAAAATAGTAAGGTACAGCTACCACCGAAGCCTCCGGATGATCACCATCAAAGACCTTAAGGCGCACATGCTGTGCAATAATAGCCGTAATCCCTCCATCTTCTTCCCGAAAAGATATATCCATCTCTTTATTGGTAACGGTATAGGGGTAATCGTCCGGATTTGACAGCTCAAAAAGTGAATCGGGAATAGCGCCAAACTCCGCATCCTGATAGAGCTGCGCCTGTACGTTTCCCCAGCTTAAGGCAGTGAATAGACATATAAGAGTAAGAAGTCGAAACAAAAAACTAGGCATGAATTATAATTTCAAACTAAATAACGCTCGACCCGTGGATTCATTCTGTTAAAAATCTTCAAGAGTTACAGGCTTTCCAGATATATAGCTATGGTGTTATTGGGATCGGATAAAGAGAGTCTCAAATTCGGGCGCCATCACCTGGTTCCAAACAACATAGCCCTGCTCATTCAGATGCAATTGATCCTCCACAAAAAGAGCGTCATCGGGCGTACCGTCTTCGCCCAGCAGCGGCGTCGCCAGATCCACATAGTACAGGTGCTTCCGCTTTTCATTATGTGCCTTCACCTGCTGATTGACCTCTTTCATTGCAGGCCAATAGTCCCAACGGCTGCTGCTTGGCTTGATCGGCACATAGACAAATTTTGCATCCGGGAAATCTTTATGGAATCTGTGTGTCAGTCTCTTATAATCACTTACAACTTCCTCTACCGATTTCTCGTTTGCGATATCATTATCCCCGGCATAAAAAACGACCAGAGCCGGATCATACTTCTCAATTACTTCTTCATAGTAATACTGCACGTCCGAAATCATTGAGCCGCCAAAGCCGCGATTTATCACAGGATAATCCGGGAACGCCTTATGCGTTTCCCAGAACCGTATGCTGGAGCTCCCCACAAACAAAATGGCCTCCTCCGGGAAACTGTTTTTAGCGTCCCAGTTTTCAAAAGTCTTAATCTCCTCCCGGAAACGCTCCGGATCGAGATCCTCTGTCTGAGGCTGAGCTATCCCTACTCCCGGGACTAAAAGAATGAGTGCACACAGGAAACCAAACAGGGTTTTTGCCGTCATAGTTAATTGTTTATCAAATTGGATAGTCGAAGTTAATGTACGTCACCACCCTACTCAAGGTAAAGAAACCGTGAGTTTCCCCCTTCGAAGGGGGACAGGGGGATGATAGTCTACCGACAATATCACAATCCAAATTCATTAGCTGAGTATAATTGAATAACTTCTTCTCAAACTATTCGTCGAGTTAGCATAGGCCATTTGGTTTTTATTGCGATCCCGGTAACGGTTATATCAGATCTCATTGATCACAAACCGTCCTTTATTATATATCGCCTCCGCCCGGCCGTTCATCTGCTGATCCAAGTAAGGTGAGTTGGCCGATTTCGACCGCACCTGCTGCTCGTCAAAGGTCCACTGCTCATCGATATTAAAAAGCGTCAGATTTGCGGTAGCTCCCTCCTTAATCTCAGGTACTGCCAGATTTAAAATTTCACGGGGATTCCGAACAAACTTATCCAAAAGGTCTTTCAACTCCAGCACGCCAGAATTCAGCAGGCGGCGTGCGCTTACGCTCCAGGCCGTTTCCAGTCCGATAATTCCGTTTGGTGCATAGATAAACTCCACTTCTTTCTCCTGAATAGCATGCGGAGCGTGGTCGGTACAGATCGCATCTATGGTACCGTCGGCCAGTCCCTCAATCATTGCCTCCACATCTTCCTGGGTGCGCAAAGGGGGATGCATCTTCACATTAGTATCGAAATCGCGCCGTTCAATCTCCTCATCGGTCAGATCGAAGTGATGGGGACACACTTCTGTCGTTACGTTAATTCCATCGGCTTTCGCACGGCGGACCAGCTCCACCGCTTTGGCCGTACTGATGTGCGCCACGTGAATATGTCCCCCGGTAAACTCCGCCAGCAAAATATCGCGGGCAATCATCGTCTCCTCCGCAATGCCCGGTGTACCGTCAATGCCCAGCCGCGCCGACACCCTTCCCTCGTGCATATGTCCCGGACGCGAAAGCTTCAGATCTTCTTCATGATTAATAATTGGCATCTCCAGCATGGAAGAATACTCCAGGGCCACCCGCATCAGCTGGGCATTATAGACCGGGTCGCCGTCGTCACTAAAAGCCACCGCACCACCTCCTTTCATATCACCCATCTCAGCAATGGATTCTCCCTTACGTTCTTTAGATACGCACCCGATTGGATGCACTTCCACCGGCAGCTCTGCCGACTTCTTCTTAATATATTCCACCACATCGCGGGTATCGATAGCAGGATTGGTATTCGGCATACAAGCTACCTCGGTAAAACCTCCGAAAGCCGCAGCCTCACATCCTGTTTCAATCGTTTCCTTATGCTCAAAGCCCGGTTCCCGCAGATGGACGTGCATATCCATCCAGCCACCAGAGAGATAACTCCCCTCCGCATCGTGGACTTCTTCCTGGTCGTTACCTTCCAGTTCGGTTCCTATTTCGGTGATCTGGCCATCCGCAATGCGAACATCCACCG
>JBEPXF010000044.1:0-14666 GCA_041642075.1 Fodinibius sp. | reverse complement strand
TTGATATTTCGTCGATTATCTGGCTTATCCCTTTCTGCTGTCTCATTTGTATCTATCTGTTTCTGGAATATATTCACAAAAAATCGCTTCGGAGATGGCTTCTTTATACTGCTCTTTTTTGTTATCTCAGCGCTATGGTTTGTTTCGGTGGATTTTGGCACGCTCTTTTTAATTCTCAGGATCTTCCCGCGGAGGCCACTGTTCTGAACAGTTATACCTGGGAGGAACTCTCATTCAAAGGTGAAATTGATCAGGTGAAGAAAACCAGTAGCGGGAAGTATCAAATTGATGTTAGCATAGATACTACCCACTTTCCCAATAAGCTGATCTGGGCTGAAGACTATACGCTTCGTACGGTCTTAAATCCGGAGAAATTGAGATTTTCGCCAAAAATAATCCCCGGAAACCGAATGCACTTTTCGGCGGTTATTTATCCCCTGGAAGAACCGAGTAATCCCCATGAGTTCAATTACAAAGCCTATTTAGCTTCTATTGGGATATATCATCAAGCGGGACTCCAATCCATTCATGCTATTAAAGAAACAGAGGTATCCTTTAGCTGGAATAAAGTAAGAAGTGACGTTTTAAATGCTATTGACCGCAATTTCAGTCAGAATACGGCCGATCTGGCCAAAGCCCTGCTTATCGGCTACAAAAACGAACTGACCCAAGAAACCAAAATCGCCTTTTCAAGAGCAGGACTCTCACACATTATGGCCGTCTCAGGTTTGCATGTCGGATTTATTCTGGCTCCTTTTTGGGTGATCATTCCCCTATTCTGGAGTTTTCGTTACGGCAAAAAAATAGGACTAATACTTTTAATTTTACTACTGATATTCTACGCTGGACTTACCGGTTTTTCCGCCTCAGTAAGCCGTGCTTCACTCACCGGCGGATTCCTGATGTACGGCCGTCTATTCCACAAGGTGCGCGATTCCAAAAACCTGACGGCTGTTGCGGCTCTTATTATTCTGCTCATCAATCCAAGTGACCTGTTTTCCATTGGATTCCAGCTTTCTTTCGGGGCAGTCTATATCATCCTGCTTACAGCTCCGGTTATCAATAAAAGTCTTCCCGACTGGGTGCGTTTCCGGTGGTATGGCACACCAATAATGGTAGTCATCATCTCACTAATCGTACAGCTTGGCCTTTTTCCCTTATTGACCTATTACTTTGGAGAATTCTCTCTCGTGGGTCCCATTGCAAACGCTTTGTTTGTCCCCTTCCTGGGAATAATTGTGCCGCTTGCACTCGTCCTGCTTGCCCTTTCTTTTATCTGGCCCGGCATTGCCCACACACTAACCCTTCCTGTTGACTATTTTCTCTATGGGCTTCATCATTTTGTTTTGACTATAACACAATGGGAATGGAGCTGGATACAAACTCATACAGAGGGAATTCTTATCTTTGCTATATGGATTTCCGTTATCTTTTTTATTGCGGCATTGCCCATTCCAAAATTGCGATGGAAGTTTCTAATCCTGTTTTTAAGTATCCTCTGCATTGAACAAGGTCATCAGCTTATACAAAAATTCAGACCCGCTCCGCTTGAGCTCACGATTTTTGATGTCGGCCAGGGTGATGCTGCGCTGTTGAAAACTCCCCAAAGCAAAAAACATTATCTTATTGACACAGGCCGCTGGCAACCGGGATATAACAGCGCCAAATATATTATCATCCCATACCTCAAATCCGAAGGCATTGATAAATTGGATGGAATCTTCTTGTCCCATCCCCATGCCGATCATATTGGTGGTATTGTAGAATTACTCAATACAGTACCCGTTGATACCATCTATAATTCAGGTTCGGATTATGATTCCCAACTTTTCTCAAACTACCAACGGATTGCTAAACAAAAAGATATTCCTGTTGTATCCCTGCAGCAAGGACAGATACTGGTTCCTGATCCGGCTCTAAGGCTATTTGTTTATGCCCCTTCAGGAGAAGACCTTGCTAATTCGAATGTAAATAATAGCTCGCTTATTTTTGAAATCCTCTACGGATCTACTGAATTCCTGTTTATGGGCGATGCCGAAAAGAGACAGGAGCAGCAGTTGACAGCAAGATATCCGCAACTTATTGATACCGATCTATTAAAGGTTGGGCATCACGGGAGCAAGACAAGCTCAACGGCTTCTTTTTTAAAAACCATATCTGCGGAGATTGGAATAGTTTCATTGGCTCACCGTAACAGGTTTCACCATCCTCATCCGGAAGCAGTACAGCGGCTGCATACAGAGGTAGATACGCTGTATTTTACTAGCATACACGGGGCTATTCGATTTATTTCTGACGGTAATTCCATTAAAAAGGGTAGAAAATAACTTATATTACCACATTCAATTGAACCAATACTCTATTATTGGGGTTCATAAAGTTATGCCGCTTAAAAAGAATTGGATTCCAACAGCGAAAACTTTTTATTTAAATGGTTTCTGATCAATAATTTGTTATTAATATCCTATGAGCAAAGAAAAACAATTTAGCTTTGAAGAGGCGCTGTCAAGGCTGGAAGTAATTGTTGAAAAATTAGAGGATGAATCTATTTCTCTGGATGAATCCATTGCGCTCTATGAAGAAGGAATTACCCTTTCAAAAAAATGTACAGAAACCCTGGAAGAGGCTGAACTCCGTATCCAAAATGTAGCGGAAAACCAGACAGATAAAAAAGAGAACGAATAGTTTTTATGGAATTTGAAGACATTACACCCGGACCTCTCCTCTCGGAAATTGATTCCCCGGATGATTTAAGAAAACTCGATCCCGATCAACTGGTTGAGGTATGCGATGAACTCCGGGATTTTATTATCGATACTGTTTCCATCCACGGGGGACACTTTGGAGCGAGTCTCGGAGTAATAGAAATGACAGTGGCCCTACATTATGTGTACAACACTCCAAAAGATCTGTTATTGTGGGATGTAGGTCACCAGGCATACGGACACAAAATCCTCACAGGACGGCGTAAAAATTTTCACACCAACCGAAAATACGGTGGCCTTTCCGGTTTCCCGAAACGCAGTGAAAGTGAATACGATACCTTTGGTGTAGGGCACTCAAGTACTTCTATTTCTGCTGCTTTGGGTATGGCAGTAGCCCGGGATTTAGATCAAAGTGATAAAAAAGTAGCAGCTGTTATTGGAGATGGGGCTATGACCGCCGGATTGGCTTTTGAGGCCCTCAATAATGCCGGGGCTATGAATTCAGATATTCTGGTCATTTTAAATGACAATAACATGTCTATTGATCCGAATGTCGGGGCCCTCAAAGAGTATTTGACAGAAATTACGACCAGCAAAACCTTTAATAAGCTGCGGGATGAAATTTACGATATGCTCGGCCACTTTAAATCGGCCGGTGAAAAGATGAGAAAGGTAGCTTCCAGGCTCGAAAAAGCCGTAACAGCAGCTATTACGCCCGGCGGGCTTTTCCAGGCCCTCGGCTTTAAATATTATGGCCCCGTTGACGGACATAACGTGGATACCATGCGCCGGTATCTGGAGGATTTAAAAGATATTCCGGGACCAAAACTATTGCATGCAGTTACGGTTAAAGGCAAGGGGTTCGCCCCGGCTGAACGCGAACAAACCAAGTGGCATGCCCAGAGCAGTCCCTTTGATAAAATTACCGGCAAGCAACTGGATCCCGACACCAACCCTAAGCCTCCCAAGTATCAGCACGTTTTTGGAGAAGCGATTGTAGAACTGGCTGATGAGGACGACCGCATTGTGGGTATCACCCCTGCAATGCCGAGCGGATCGAGTCTTTGGCCTTTGATGAAAAAATATCCCAAACGAGCCTTTGACGTGGGAATCGCCGAGCAACACTCCATCACCTTTGCTGCGGGACTTGCAGCCGAAGGGAAAAAAGCATTTGCGGCTATTTATTCTACCTTTCTGCAGCGCGCCTACGACCAGGTTATTCACGATGTGGCGATCCAGAACTTACCAGTAGTCTTTTGTATCGACCGCGCCGGTCTTGTTGGCGCTGACGGCCCTACTCACCACGGCCTGTACGATATTTCATACCTGCGCAATGTGCCGAATATGATCGTTTCCTCACCAATGAACGAAGAAGAGTTGCGTGATATGATGTACACCGCCTCTAAATATGAAGACGCTGCCTGGGCTATCCGGTATCCACGTGGACGGGCAACCGGGATGGATTATCCCGAAGGGTTTAAGGACATGGAAATTGGAAAGGGACAGAAGCTGCTTGACGGAGATGAAATAGCGATCCTCAGTTTTGGTCCGTTTGGCAACTACGTCATGGAGGCCGCCGACAATCTATCAGAAATCGGTATAAATGTTGGCCACTTCAACATGCGTTTTGCCAAACCGCTGGATACGGAACTTATCGATAAAATTTGCCATACCTACGAACATATTATCACCATTGAAGATGGTACCCGTCTGGGTGGATTTGGAAGCGCAGTAACCGAATATCTCGCTGATAAGCTTTATCACATTCCTATAACTATCATGGGCGTTCCCGATCGTATTGTAGAACACGGCACGCAGGAAGAACTGCACGCTGAAGTTGGACTCAGTCCAAAAGGTATACAGGAAAAAGTACTAGAAGTGTTAAAATCCCACTCCTTGGAAGCTTAATCTGGAATATTTCCCGCTAGAAACCTTTGCCTTGTTCAAAATCGTTGTAGGGTTTTTGGGGATTCTGCCCTTTTAAATAAAAACTCCTGCTTATCCTTTGCGATACCTATGCGCATCAACCAAATGGTTAATGCGGATATTTTGTCTTAATTATGCCTATCGTTTATGCCTGTTGTCCTAACCTGTATAAACAGCCTCAAACACGGCTTCCTTTTGAAGTGCTGCCTTCAACCGCTTGTCATATTCCTCCGCTGAAATCTCGATACAGCCGAATTGCCCTAGATGTTCGTTCCAAAACTGGGTATCCCAAAGCTCAAATCCTCCTTCCCTGAGGGCCTGGCGAGTCCAGTATAGCGCTACCTTTGAAGCTTCCTTCGCCCATCCAAACATCGATTCGCCAAAAAATGCAGCGCCCAGCGACACTCCATACTGTCCCCCAACCAGCTCCCATTTCTTGTCATATACACTCACCGAATGGGCATGCCCCCTTTCATGAAGATTACAATAGGAGTCAATTATTTCATCTGAAATCCAGGTAGAATCCCGATCCGCACATGCTTCCATTACTTGCCGAAATGCAGAATCAAACTTAATGTGATAGTGATGGTTTCGAACAATACGCTCTACATTGGATGAGACCCGAAACCCATCCATTGGGATGATTCCACGTCGTCGTGAGGTATACCACTTGGCTTCCGGATCATCACGGGAATCAGCCATTGGAAAAATACCATTAGCATAGGCATTGAGCAGTTTTTCCGGAGAGATCATCAGACTTTATGGTACAAATTATCATTTCTATTCTCAGAAAAACCTCTTTTAAATAAGACGTAAATAGTAACTCAGTTAATACAACATTAAGAATCATAAAGTGCATCTCATCCATGACTTTCCATCCCCAATAGGAGAGCCCGGGGGCGAACTCAGGGGCTCGGCGGGAGTAAAGGTTTTGCCCTTATCCTTGAATTGCTGCAATATCCTATAGCCATAAAGAAGAGAAGCCGCTCGCTGTTCCGTTTCCGCCTCTTCCTCCGCTTCAATCTTCATCCACTCACGGAGTGCTTCCAGTCTCAGGTTGGTAATGGAACGAACCTGAGGGGAAGCCACCTCATTGGATGCTAAAGTCATCATGTGATATAAAGCCACATGGTTCACTACATTCTGTATCGCGCCTTTGTATCCTTCCTCCACCGGAGCTTTCCAACTTTGGTTAATGATTTTAGTAAGCATATCACCCAAACCTAAATTATCAGCATCCCGCGCCTTATAGTCTATTAGTCGGGCGGCACGCTCTTTATTGAGCAGCAAACTCATGGTCATGTTCGCCGCCGACTCCGCAGCCCCCAACGGATCAAACGCAGGATCCGTATAGCTTTTAAACAACTCCCGGGATTCACTGTATCCAAGGGGTCGCGGTGGAATAAGCTCCGTAATTTTTTCAGGCATCTCGAGAGCATCCGGCGAAATAGTCTGCAGCATCGCATCAAGTGCGGCGCGCTGGGTAGTGTCTGCTACTGGTTCAGGGCCGGATTGCGGACCACCCCGAAGATTGTAGCTGTAATTCAGTCCCCCAATAAGCTTTACTGTGCCCTCTATCTGGTAGCGATGGTATAGATAAATGGGGACCAAAGCATCTTCCAACTTAGCCATGGGCATTCCCTGTGGGATGCTAGACTCTGAAAAATTATCCAGGGCAATATCGCGGACACCCATTATCTGGTGTAATTGTTCAATAGCATCGCTCCCATTATCCCATAGATGTGCTTTGGGATGGGCTCCACCTTCGGGCCGGGCATCGGCATCCGAAATAAAGAGCAGGCTGTCTTCTATCGCATCCACAACTATCTCATTTAGTGCCTCTTCCTCATCAAATTCATTCGTTAAGTCCTTATATCCATAGGTTATAGCTACTTTATCCCATTCACCGATGCCGGTATCATAGGCATTATCAAGATTCAGCGTACTATCCGGATTGATAGTGACCTTGGGTGCCGGATAATCCATCACTGAGGCGCGACCGTTTGTGCTCGCGGCAAAATTGTGGGCTAATCCCAGGGTATGTCCCACTTCGTGGGCCGAAAGCTGACGAATTCGTGCGAGAGCCATATCCAACATAGGATTATTCTCATCAAACGTCTCTCCTTCTTTGTATGGAGATAACAGTCCCTCGGCAATCAAATAATCTTGCCGAACGCGCAAGGAGCCCAGCAGTACATGTCCCTTGATAATTTCTCCCGTCCTTGGATCAACTACTGAACGTCCATACGACCAGCCCCGGGTAGAGCGGTGTACCCAGTTAATCATATTGTAACGAACATCCATTGGATGGGCACTGTCGGGAAGTATTTCTACCCGGAAAGCATCCTGATAACCCGTCGCTTCAAAAGCCTCGTTCCACCAACGGGCTCCATCCAACAATGCTCCCCGAATCGGCTCCGGCGTACCCGGATCCAGGTAATAGACAATAGGCTCTACCGGCTCACTCATCTCCGCATCGGGATTCTTTTTCTCGAGCCGATGCCTGGTGATAAATCGTTTCGTCAGAGGCTCTCCGATGAATGAACTATAATCCTGATAACTGATACCTAAATATCCCGCTCTTGGATCAAATTCACGGGGTTCAAAATCATCATCTGGAAGTTCTACAAATGAATGATGCTGGCGAACGGTAATCGCATCCGAGGTAGGCGTCACCAAACGTACTTGTCCACCCGGATTACTGCCCGTGAACGTAAGCATGGCTTCAAACTCCGTATTTTGAGGGAAATTCATGGTCGCTTCTTCATAAAGTGCAGAGCGACTTTTATCCACGCTAAAGTCTCCCTCATTATTTTGCTTCAACCGTTCGCTAACTCCGTGAGCATCCCGCAATAAGAAATCTGTAATATCAATCAGTACTGTGCCACCTTCTTCGGCAACGACTTCAAATCCCCATAATACCGACTGAGAAAAAGCATCGCGTACCGATTCCTCTTCTTTGGGATTGTTAGTTATTGCCCGATATGAGTAGTTAGGTTGCACTAAGAACATCTTTGATCCCCGGCGCTCAAAATATACAATTCGATCGTCTCCCAACTGATTCCGATCCAGCCCGATATCATTAGAACCCACTCCCGCAGTTAATGAATTGACATAGAGAAATTCTGTGTTAAACCGATCACCTTCAATTTCGACCAGTATCTTTCCCTGATTCGCATCCCAGTAATACGTAAAAAAGCCCTCCTGCTCTTCCAGGTTCAGCGTCTCCTCACTTATTGATGGGAGGTCCTGCGCGTGCAGTGCTGAACAGAAAAAAAGCAGAAACAGACTGGCTACCGCAATTCTATTCATAATGCTTCAATATTTGTTCTGATTTATACTAGCCGTAATTAACTACTTTTGTAACAAAAAATTAAAAATGCAGTTCCTATTCTTTGGCAATAAAAAATCCTGGCAGGGCTATTCACCTTGCCAGGATTAAGTAACTAATCAACAATATATTTATTCATCCTCTTCAGCATACAGCTTTTGCAAGCCATTAATCATTTCTTCATTAATGCCAGCCGTAACAAACCCGCCGTCATGGTAGAGGTTCTGCATCGTCACTTTTCGGGTTAAGTCTGAGAACAGTGTTACACAGTAATCCGCACATTCATCAGCGGTCGGATTTCCCAAAGGAGCCATCTTATCGGCAAAAGTGTACATCCCGTCAAATCCCTTGATGCCGCTCCCGGCCGATGTTTTGGTTGGAGCCTGAGATACGGTATTTACCCGGATACCGCGGTCAGCCAGCCGGCTTCCGTAATTTCTGGCGATACTTTCGAGCAGTGCCTTAGCATCATTCATGTCGCTGTATTTGGAAAAAATCCGCTGTGCGCCAATGTACGACAGCGCTACGATACTTCCGCCGTCATTCAGAATCTCCGCTTCATCGGCATAGCGAATCACTTTATGTAATGAAACGGCTGAGATATCCAGCGTTTGTTGGAGCCATTGATAATTGAGCTCCTCATATCCTTTCTTTTTGCGAACGTTCGGGGACATCCCGATGGCATGGAGCATAAAATCGATCTTACCGTGCTCTTCTTTCACATTTGCCATGAGCTCCTCGATTTCATCCTCGTTAGTCACATCACAGGGAAAAACTTCCGCACCGGTCTTTTCCGAAAGCTCATCAAGATCTCCAAAACGCAGGGCAACAGGAGCATTCGACAGTGAAAATTCTGCTCCCTCTCGTTTACAAGCCAAGGCAATGCGCCATGCAATACTTCGCTCGTCGAGCGCACCGAAAATCAATCCCTTCTTTCCTTTTAGTAGTCCATATCCTTGTTGATCAGCCATAAAAAACTATTCCTCAATCAATTTCTGTTAGAAAAATTCTACTGTTCGAAAGTAACAAAAGATAGAAATTAAAATCGAATACGCTATTGAAATAACCAAATCTCATTTTTGTAGTTTAACTTAAACCATTTTACAAGAGATAACTGCTATGCCTATCGACAAAATAAGCTGCCCTGCGCCTGCCTGATGATTTTAAATTAATCATGTTGATAATAGCTGTTATTGTCCTTATTTTGCGGAACTTTGCGCCGGTGGTATATCCGGCTTCAGATTGTATTAAGAACTAACTGTTAAGAAATAGTCAGAAATTTCATGTTCCAGGATCTCTCTTCAAAATTAGATCAGGCCTTCCAAACCCTGAAGGGTGAGGCTAAGATCACCGACGTCAACATTGCGGAGACGGTGAGAGAGATACGTCGTGCCCTGCTTGATGCCGACGTAAATTATGAGGTTGCCAAACAGTTTACTAACGACATTAAGGATCGGGCAATGGGTGAAGACGTCTTAACAGCCGTCAATCCCGGACAACAGTTTACCAAGATTGTCCAAGATGAACTGACCAAAATTTTAGGTCAGGAACGCGTAGGGCTTTCTGTGGCCGACACTCCACCTACTGTTATTTTGATTGCCGGCCTGCAAGGTTCTGGTAAAACAACTTTCAGCGCCAAGCTGGCCCGTTATCTGAAGCAGGAAAATAATCGCAGTCCTATTTTGGCGGCTGCCGATGTGTATCGGCCAGCGGCCATCAACCAATTGAAAACACTGGCAGATAGTATTGACGTGCCGGTTTACTCAATTGGCCAAAAGGATGCAGTCCGCGTCGCAAAAGAAGCCGTTTCAATGGCTAAAAGCCTGGCTTTGGATACTGTTATTATTGACACGGCCGGGCGCATGCACGTGGATGAGAAAATGATGAAAGAGGTGGCTGATATTAAAGAAGCGGTTCAGCCCAATGAAACTCTCTTTATTGTGGACTCCATGACGGGACAGGATGCCGTCAATACCGCAAAAGAATTTAATGAAACCATCAATTATGATGGTGTTGTTTTAACCAAGCTTGACGGCGATACACGTGGCGGAGCAGCCCTTTCGATTAAGAATGTGGTCCAAAAACCGATCAAGTTTGTAAGTACCGGCGAAAAACTAGACGCTCTTTCGCCCTTTTATCCGGAGCGGATGTCGCAACGGATTCTGGGAATGGGTGATGTGGTTTCCCTGGTTGAAAAAGCCCAAAAAAAGTTTGATGAAAAAGAAGCTCAAGAGCTGCAGAAGAAAATTAAGTCCGACAGTTTTGATCTGGAAGACTTTTATGAACAGCTTCAGCAAGTAAAGCAAATGGGCGATTTGTCTGATCTGGTGGGAATGATACCGGGTGCCGGGCAAGCGCTCCAGGATGCTGACATAGATGACGAATCCTTCAAGCCTATTGAAGCAATAATTTGCTCAATGACTCCCGAAGAAAAGCGTAATCCGGATATTCTGAATGCTACCCGGAAACGACGCATTGCCAAGGGTTCCGGAACACGGGTCTCTGATATCAATGACTTAATTAAACAGTTTGAACAGATGAAAAAGATGATGAAGTCATTTTCCGGAATGGGTAAGATGGGCAAATTAATGCAAAGCATGAAGGGAATGAAAGGAAATTTACCATTTGGATAGTTTGAACTGATGTTGTGCGCTGTTTAGCCCAGCCGGACATCATTGTTTTATTACAAATATTGCGCAAGATTCCGACAATATCCTCTATATAATCAACACAAACTTAAAATTTACAACTAAGGAGATAATCCATTGTTAAGAATTAGATTACAACGTAGAGGTCGAAAGAAACGACCAATCCATCATATTGTAGTGGCAGACAGCCGCAAACCCAGAGATGGTCGAATTATTGAAGATTTAGGTCGTTTTGATAACGTAACTCCCAACAATCAGCTTGAATTAGACAGAGAACGAGCCTTGTACTGGTTAAAAGAAGGTGCACAACCTTCCGATACGGTACGATCCATCTTTAAGGATGAAGGTATTATGTACGAAATGCACCTGATTCGCTGGGGTAAATCGGAAGAGGAAATTGAAGAAGCTTTAACCGAATGGCGGGAAAAGCGCGAAGAAAAAGAAGACGAAGTTCCTACGCGCAAAGAACGTCAGAGAGCACTGTTGGAAGCCGAAGAAAAAGAATTCCAGAAGCAGCTTAAGAAAAAAGCAGAAGAAGCGGCCCGTGAAAAAGCCAAACAGGAAGCTCTTGCATCCGAGGAGGATGAAGAAGATGAAGAGCAGGAAGAACAGACAACAGCGGCAGAAGAAGAATCAGCCGAAAAACCTGAGCAGGAAGCCTCCGATACCAAAGAAGCAGCAGAAACAAAAGAGGAAGAAGCTCCTGATGAGGCTGAAGAAGAGGAAGTTGAAGCTGAAGCTCAGGAAGAAGAGTCTGACAAGGACGAATCGGCAGAAGAAAAAGTTGAAGCAAAAGAGGAATCCTCGGACGACGAAGAAGAGGCTGAAGCTCCAGAAGAAGAACAGGAAGAAACCAAAGGCCAGGATGAGGAATCCGAAGAAGACTCAGAAGATGAGGTCGAAGAAGTTGAAGCCTCTGATGAAGAGGAAAAGTCGGAGGAAGATGAAGAAGTACAGACTTCTGACGATATGTTAGCCAAAGAGGCCATTTCTCATATTGAGAATACCCCGCTGAATGAACTTGAAGGCTTCGTAACTGAAGATGAAGATCGTGTTACCGTTCGCCGCGCCTGGGATGACAAGCAGGATGAAGAAGAATAATTATTAGATACCAAGCTTTTACTAAGCTTTAATAGCCTGGTAAAGCAGTTGGGACAGATAAAATGCTGGAATCAATTGAAGCCCAGTATCAACAGATTGGCTATATAGCTCGATCTCACGGCGTACAGGGAGAAGTTTTAATAATTCCCGAAATGTACGCTCCAACACTTTTTGATACTCTTGATCTGGTTCGTATAGAAAACACCAGAGGGGATTTAATCCCTGCCCGAATTGAGTCGGTTCGGGTGCAGGAAAAAAACAATCGACTTTCGTTCTTTGTAAAATTTGAGCACGTAACGGATCGCACACAGGCCGAACAACTAAAGCAGCATGCCGTCTTTACCGATCGTAAAAAAGTAGAACCGTTAATCGATCGGAAAGAAAGCCCGCTGGATATTCGCTCTTTTACCGTCCGGATCAATGATCAACATATTGGTACGGTTGAGAGTATTATCGATAATCCGGCACATCCTATTTTAGAGATTGCAACGGATGATAACGAGAAGCTGCTCGTTCCCTATGTGGATGAATATGTTATGGCTGTAGATGAAAAAGCAAAGCAAATTCAATGTCAAAACCTGGAACAGCTAAAAGGTTTATAAAACATGCGTATTGATATCATATCAGCCGTACCGCAACTTCTTGAAGGTCCCTTAAACTACAGTATTGTAGGAAAGGCCCGTGAAGAAGGATTGGTAGATATTTACATCCACGATTTGCGCGACTATTCCACTGACAATCACAATAAGGTGGATGATTATCCTTATGGAGGAGGAGCTGGCATGGTACTTACACCACAGCCTATTTTCTCTTGCATAGAGGAATTGCAAGATCAGGGGGAATATGATGACGTTATTTTGACGACCCCAAGCGGCACCCCTTTTGAACAAAAAAAGGCGAATGCCCTTTCGGTTAAAAAAAACCTTATATTCCTCTGCGGTCATTATAAAGGTGTCGATCAACGCGTGCGTGATACATTGATCACTAAAGAGTACAGCATTGGCGACTTTGTGCTTTCCGGAGGTGAACTGCCCGCCATGGCAATGGTTGATTCTATTGTCCGGCTGCTGCCCGGTGCATTGGGTGACTCAGAAAGCGCATTAACGGATTCCTTCCAAAACGATTTATTGGAAGGGGCTGTCTATACGCGCCCTGCAGTATTTAAGGGGATGGAAGTGCCAAAGGTGCTCCGATCCGGTGATCATCAAAAAGTGAAGGAGTGGCGATTAGAGCAATCGCTTAAGCGTACTCAGGAAGTACGTCCTGATTTATACAAAAAATTTCGAAATGAACAGTAGTAAGAATTAATCATGGATAAACTAACATTAGCAGAACAGACCATTGTAACGAACGAGTATCCCGAGTTTAAAACCGGTGATACCGTAAATGTCCATTACCGTGTTCGCGAAGGTGACAAAGAACGTATTCAGCAATTTGAAGGAATTGTTATTTCCCGACGCGGTTCTGGAGCGAATCAAACCTTTATCGTTCGGAAAATTTCGGCCGGTAATATTGGAGTAGAGCGTATTTTCCCGCTATTTTCTCCTTTCATTGCAAAAATAGAACTCAGAAAACAGGGAGATATTAAACGCTCCAAGCTTTATTATTTGCGAGACCGACAGGGTAAAGCAGCGCGCGTTAAAGAGAAAGAGCAAAACCAAAATGCCGTACGTGAAATCAACCGGGAAGCTGAAGAACGGGCCAAAGCTGCAAAAGAAGACGAAGAGGAGTAATTCTCTTATAGCAAGAATCTAACTTAAATGGAGTTCAGTAATCAGTGGACTCCATTTTTCTTTTTTCTGCTTGGTATATCGTCATTGGCGGAATATTGCGCCATTCCCACCCTGTCTTCACATTTCCAAAGGCTTTTTGAAGTGGTTCTTCAAGATGTCCCGATGTCTGGTAGGCTAAAAAGCGTCCTCCCTCCTTTAATAGATTCACGCTTTGCCTGAGTACAGATTCCTTAGTTTCTTCATCCAAAAATGAAAAAGGAATGCCAGATATGATATAATCGATTTTTTCGATCTGATTATTAGGTATCGATTCCTTTGCATACTCCACACTTCGATCAAATAGAGTTATCCTGGGATCGTCAATTTCCTTTAACTTATCAAAAAGGAGTTCGTTCGTTTCAAACAGATAAAGTTTCGATCCCGGTGTCATATGCTGCAGCAGATACCTTGAAAAAACACCAGCCCCTGCCCCATATTCAACTATATTTATATCCTGATCAAAATTGATGGGGCTGCATACCCGACTAACACAATATTTTGAAGTTGGTGTTACCGAAGCTACATCTTTGTCCTTAAAAAAACTTTTTAAATATGCTAGCGTACTCATTCTGTGTTATTGGTTATCTGTTATCAGTTGATTGGTTTTCCCTAACAACCATTAACCAACTAATTTACAGTTCATCTTTTAATTGTTCGATTTGATCACGAATACGTGCCGCTTCTTCGAACTCCATATTTTTAGCAGCAGTTTTCATTGAATTGTGAAGGTATTCTAAAAACTCTTCCTTATCATCAAAAGTAACCTCCTTCATTGCAGGATTTGCTTTATACTTAATACCCTCCTCGGCAACTTTAATCATCTCCAGCGGCTCTCCGTCTTTTGAATCATCCTCATCCAGATCAAAATTCTGTGACGATATCAGAGCGGGATCGACCAGCGGCTTCAGCTCTTTCTCAATGGTTGTAGGGGTAATGCCGTGCTCCTCATTATATTCTTTCTGTATCTTACGGCGTCTTTCCGTTTCCTCAATTACTGTCTGCATGCTGTCTGTAATCTTATCAGCATAAAGGATAGCCTTACCCTCCACATTTCTGGCAGCGCGACCGATAATCTGAAACAGGGATGTTTCTGACCGGAGAAATCCCTCCTTATCTGCATCCAGAATGGCAACTAGACTCAGTTCCGGAATATCTATTCCCTCTCTCAGCAAGTTAATCCCTA
>JBEPXF010000043.1:0-14694 GCA_041642075.1 Fodinibius sp. | reverse complement strand
TATTTCGACCCTTTAAAAGGCCGGTAATAATACGCATAAAAAAAGTGATATGTTTATTTACACAGTGGCTCACTCAAAGGTACGAAAAAAAATATTGAAGCCGTATCTGTATAATGAGCAGAAAATTCAGTCATAATTTAGAGCCAACATAATAGCAGGGAAGGCTTTCTCAAGAGCAAAGCCGTAGGTGGATTCATCTGCTTCTATCTGCATTTGGTCAAGCGTATTCATTTTGGTAACGGTCCCCGAATCGTCCCAAAACGGTTTAAGCAAATCAATTATTTGAAAGGTGTTAATGCCATAAACGTATATTTGTTCATGAAGTCCATTCATCCATCCTAATTCCTTTGAGCTCTGAAGCCAGAAATAGGGCAGATTATCGGGTTCCTGAAAAGTGAGGTAAGTGGCCCCGCGTAGTTTGCCCAGGATAAAAGAGCTTATGCTGATGCAGTTTTCAAAACAGCCGATTGTCATAAATGAACCACCGGGATTGGCATGCTGGGTCCAGCGGCTGCCTATTTCAAAGTCGCTGATAAGATCGGTGGAGGAGGTATTCGTTGAAAGTTTCTGTAGATTGGACTGGTAACTATCTGTACGCAGCAGCAGGAACTTATAATCTTGGTTGCTTAGGTTATACCAGGTAGGATGGATTTCACTGCGATCGTTTTGCCGCATTAAAATACTTATATAGCGTTCCCGTTCATCTGCATTATCATATACTATTTTGGGAACGGTAGTCCAGCATTCCTGTTTGGGAAAGGAGTGGATGCGGAGATGACGTATGCCATATTCCTCCTTAAGCTGAGAAATGGTTTGATTGATACCACGAAAATGGGCCAATGACTGGCCCATTAACATTTTGGTGGTATCCGTATTAAAATCAAAAGATCCTATTCGTGCCAGGGAATTTGGAGCATTCGGCTCATTGACTGCATAAAAAAGCTGACTGCCGAAAAAACATAGTCCTAAGCTTGGATGTTTCTGCTCCATGTGCCATTAATTCCAGCTGGTTTCGTTGAGTTCAGTAGTTTTCTCAAGCGATCCGATTTTGTCTTCGCTGTCGGGGTCTTCCAACAGATAAATTGGGGGACGAAGAGTATCGTTGAGTGAATATTCAAATTTATTGTGCGGAGGACGCGGTGAGTAAATTAGCGAATCCGGATTAAATTCTTCAACCCCTTCAGGCATAAAGAGAGAGTCAGCTGCTGGTCTCACCGAATCTGATTTAACATATTGTACCAGCGTATCAAGCCCACCTTCACTTGGTGGAAAGTCTCCGACATTCCGATCATAATGGATAAGAGCGTCTCGGACACTCGTCATTTGATTGCGAACCCTTTCGGTCATTTGTTCACGTTCAATAACTTCTTGATATGGGTCTACAATTGAACGATAGAGCCAATACCCTAAAGCAATAATGATAATTGCCAGTACAATACTAATAAGTTGATTACGCTTTTCAACATTCATGTGGCGATGGATATGTTATTATAGTGTTTAGCGAAATTATGACTTTGAAAATACATTCCGGCATATTGATATGCAACTGTAACTAAAAAAAGCTGCCTGCCGATAACAAACTAAAAGTATAAGTTGGAAAAGCAAGATCTACTTTGGATAAATTTGATACACTTTTTCGATAAAATAAGATGTTATTCCACGTTCTTTGAATTTTTCAAATTCGTCTAGTTTTGACTTTTCATACAACAGCTTGATTTCAAAGTCGGAGCCAAAACAGGTGCTCAATTCTTTTTGAGACACTGAGAAGGGAGGTCCCTGCATTTCTTCCTGTTCATATTCGAATGCTTGTAGAAGAATTTGGGTATGTAAATTACAGAAGGATTGCAGATGTGGAATATATTTTTTCCTTACTTCCGGAGGTAAAGCAATAAGAGCGGCTTTGTCGTAAATGGCATCGACTTTGCCAATTGTATTTGGCGAAATGTTTAGGAAATCATCCTTCCAAATCTCTATTGAGTTCGCTTCAAATACAGTATGTCCCTTACGATTTGTGCATGTAAAAGGCAGAGAGCTATTTCGTTCAAACTCTTTTATGGCTTTTGCGGATACTTCAATTCCAATTACATGAAAGTTTTCCTGCAGCCAAAGTAAATCTACGCTCTTTCCGCAGAGAGGTACTAACACCTTTGCATTAGTGGATAGATTAAGCTGAGGCCAGAGTTTTGGCAATAAAGGGTAAACTTGATCCATATGCCATCCCGTATTGCCTTTTTCCCAGCGATTTTTCCAATATCTAATATTCATTTAGGATAACAATTTATATTTATTTTGGAACCTAAAAGGTAATTCCTACAGTTAAAGATATTCAACAAACTGTATTAAAATTTAACTTAAACGAATATTATGGAACTATCACTCTTGTGGATGCCCACCGCTAAAGTACTTTTTGCTATTTTTCTGGGTAGTATAATTGGTCTGGAACGTGAATTAGCAGAAAAGCCCGCGGGACTTCGAACCCATATGCTTATATGCGGAGCGTCATCGCTTTTGATTGTGCTGGGGGATATCATGATTACTAATTATAGTAGCGGTCCCTTTGTAAAAGCTATTCAAGCAGATCCCATTCGAATTATGGAAACAATCATTACCGGCATCAGTTTTTTGGGAGCAGGTACTATCATTTTTCATAATCAGAAAGGGGGTGTAGAGGGACTAACCACTGCAGCTTCTATCTTGTTTGCGGCTGCAATTGGTATTACTGTAGCTGTACAGGAATTTGTATTGGCTTCTATTCTTACGGGTATTGTAATCGTAATTTTGTTCGGCTTAGGTTATATTGAGCGCCTTATCAAAAAACTTCGGACAAAAATATACGGTGATAATACCAACAGCTAAAATAGCATCATCCATTGAATCGTAAGATTCTAAACCTAGCTATACCCAATATTATCAGTAATCTGTCTGTGCCGGTATTAGGTGCAGTAGACACCGCACTGGTGGGCCACCTGGAAGAGGCGTACTATCTGGGCGCTATTGCTCTCGGAGGAATGATTTTCAACTTTATATTTTGGGGGTTTGGGTTTTTGAGGATGGGAACTACAGGTATTACCGCCCAGGCCTTTGGAGAAGAAAACAAGACAGAAAGCGTTATGACGCTGGCACGCGCGCTGATGGTGGCCGGCTTGTTTAGCTTTCTAATCATCTTACTTCAGGCCTGGATAGCAGATATCAGCTTCTGGCTGGTAGAGGCCTCTCCGGAAGTAGAACATTATACCCAAATTTATTTTGATATTCGAATCTACACGGCTCCTGCAACGCTTGGCCTCTATGCTATCAACGGATGGTTCCTGGGGATGCAGAACGCACGCTATCCAATGATCGTCACTATCTTTCTAAATGCCTTGAATATAGCGCTTGATGTGTATTTTGTATACGCACTTGGCATGCATGTGGATGGGGTGGCTATAGGAACTCTTATAGCCCGCTATGCAGGTATCTCTTTAGCTGTTATACTATTGTTATATAAATACAGGGATTGGTTAAAAGGATATACACAGACGGTTTTGCTCGAAGTTAAAGCGCTGAAAAAATTCTTTTCTGTTAATCGCGATATATTTATCCGTACTCTATGCCTGATTTTTACTTTTTCCTTCTTTACTGCCAAGTCAGCTTCTTTTGGAGATGTAATATTAGCTGCAAATTCCATATTGCTGCAACTTTGGATGATCGTCTCGTATGGAATTGATGGCTTTGCCTATGCCGCAGAGAGTTTAATAGGGCGATATAAGGGATCGCGCCAACAGAAGCGATTAGAACTTGCTGTGAAGTATTGTTTTATTTGGGGAGTTGGTATTGGTGTTTTCGCATCAGCAATATATGCTATCTTTAATGTGCGTATTCTCGAAATATTTACCGACCAGCAGGAAGTTATTGCTACGGCAATGAGCGTATTTGTTTGGACGATTGCAGGACCTACGGTGAGCAGCTTCTCTTATCTGTGGGATGGAGTCTTTATAGGGGCTACCGAAACCATACCCATGCGCAATTCAATGATTATTGCAACTATCGGGTGTTTTCTGCCGGCCTATTTTATAGGAGTAGAATTCCTGGGGAACCATGCGCTCTGGTTTGCAATGACTCTTTTTATGCTTGCCCGGGGAGCCACCCTCACTTACTATGCCCCGAGATATATTTTGAAAACAGTAGACAAATAAGCAGGTGTACACGGACCTAAGTTTGGATTTATAGATCTGTATTGTCTACTTCCTTTTTATAGATAGGAAGTCGTGAAGTGTCGTCTGCTTTGTCCATTTTTTCTAAGACATGTTTAACTGCCTCATGAGGCTCCCGGTAGAAATGGTCGGCTCCCAGAAAATTACGGATCCCCGACTTGTCAATGACATCCCGAACCGGCCCCTTGAGCCCGGTTATATAAAGTTCAATATCCCAATTTTTTAGGGTCGTGATCATTGATTTTAGTTGATCAACTGCAGTGGTATCCAGCGTATTGATCGTGCTTCCGTCAATAATGACATACCGGGTACGCTCATTTCGCTCTTCCGTTTTTTGGATAATGTAATCTCGAAAGAAGTCGGCGTTCATAAAAGAGAAGGAAGCATCGACGCGGAGTATAAGAATACCATCAATAGGTTGCGCCTCAGAATTCCGGTTAATATTTTGGAATAGCCTCGTTCCCGGGATGAGTCCCAGTTCAGCAACATTGGGCCTGCTATATTTATACAGCATATTAACCATCGAGGCTACTACTCCCAATAAAATGCCTTCCTGAATACCAATAAAAAGAGTACAAACGGCAGTAAAAGTGGCAATTAATCCCTCGCTTTTTTTTGTAGTAAACAAAAACTTAAACTCCTGGATATCGATTAAATTAAGGGCCGATACAATGATGATTGCCGCCAGAATTGGCATTGGCAGGAAATAGAAGATCGGAGTAAGAAATAGTAGGGTCGCTATTATTACCGAAGAAGTAATGATATTGGCCAGGGGAGTTTGCACATTGGCTTGTTCTGAGGCTGCTGATCTTGAAAAACTACCTGAAACGGGAATAGATTGGAAAAAACTTCCCAGAAAATTAGAAGCCCCAATGGCAACCAGCTCATGGTTGGCATCAATAATATAGTCGTGCTTTTTTGCGAAAGTTCGTCCCAGTGAGGCAACGATCATAAATTGTACAAGTGCGAGCGTTATAGCAGTGGGTAGCAGTTCCCTCATATTATTAAAGTTAATATCGGGCATCGTTAACGGAGGGAGCCCTGTAGGAATATCGCCGACTAGCTGAATGCCCTGGGAACCGGCATTTAAAAACCAAGCTGCTACAATACTAAGAACTAAAATAATCACCGAAGCAGGAAAGCTGGATTTTATGTATTTGATTATCACTAAAAGAGCAATGGCCGATCCCCCCCAGGCAAATGTATAGGGGTCTATTCGATCAAATTTTTGGATCATCTCTTCTATAATAACAATAATATACTGGCTGTTGGATAACTCTATGCCTAAAAGGTTATTCATCTGTGTAAAGGCGATTATGAGCGGGGCGGCAAGGGTAAATCCGGCAATAACGGGGCGTGAAAATACATTAAAAACAGCACCGAGCTGCATAGATCCCATGATTAATTGCAATCCCCCGGCCATCATAGTGAGCAGGATGGCCAGTGATACATATTCAGTGCTGTTAGGTTCAGCCAGTAAACTAACCCCGGCTGCAATAATAAGCATGTCTACCGCTACTGGTCCCACAGAAAGATTTTTAGAAGTCCCCAGAAAAGGATAGACCAAGAGAGGGATAACTCCGGCATAGAGTCCATATATGGGAGGTACTCCGGCAATTACAGCATAAGCCATTCCCTGTGGGATAAACATAATACCCGTAGTAAGTCCCGCAGATAAATCTCCCTGGAATTTTGATAGGCTATAAAAGGGAAGCCAATCAACGATTTTAAAAGTTTTCTTAAGCCATTTAAGCATAAGTTAAAATGACCAAAATATGGGAATAAAAATAGTTGCCAGAACCTAAAATGAGATTAAAAGGAACCTATTACTTATTTTAGTAAAGTCAGTAAACTTATACTGTCCTGTACTGTAAATCAAGGTATTTGTCTGATAACCGAAGTAAGTTATATAGCATAACGAAAAAGCATAAGTTGTGGGGAATTAAAAGGGATTGGGATTTATATCCATAGTATTTGTTGTTTCTTTCTATAGTGGCCAGATGATAGGAATGAAAACGGTAGCTAGAAGCCAAAAAATGAGATTTAACGGTAATCCTATTTTCGTAAAATCAGTGAATTGGTATTGTCCTGGTCCATAAATGAGGGTATTCGCGTGGTGTCCAAAAGGAGTAATAAAGGTAAGGCACGCGGCATAACTGACAGCAAGAACCATGGGCTCAGGATTAACCCCTATTTGTCCCGCCACCTCAAAAGCAATGGGGGCTAATAGTGCCACAGAGGCATTCGTTGTTATTATAGCAGTAATCATGGTAGTAATTAGATACAAACCTGACAGAAGTGCCACTGGCCCCAAATCATGGAGCAGGTTAATCAAGATCTCTGCAATGATGGCTCCTGCACCTGTTTTGTCGATTGCAGTTCCCAGTGGTAAAACTCCGACCAGCAACATAATAATTTTCCAGTTTATGGCCGTATAGGCTTCTTCGGTAGATATAGATCCGGTAAGAATCAATGCAATAACTCCGGCTGGAGCTGTAACTACTATGGGAGCAAATCCAAGTGCTGCAATGCCCACCACCAGGGCTAATATACCGAGGACAATTGGAGTTTTTTCGGTACGCGGCCGCATGACATCAAGTTCAGACGTAATAACAAATGCCGGATCATTGCTCAGGTCTTGAATACGCTCTTTACTCATGCTGAGTAAAATAGAATCTCCACCACTGAGTTGGATATCTCCCAGCTTTTCTTGCTGGAGTGTCCCATGATGTCGAATAGCCAGTGGTACCGCACCAAAACGTTCTTCAAAATCGATGTCGGATAACTTTAAATCCTCGAGAGAACATTCAGGGGCTACGGCCGCTTCGACGAGGGCATCCCGGCCGTGTTGAAGGTCCGTATCAACCCATTCATGGGAGGGACGTAAATCCAGGTCTTCCCGCCGGAGTAATTTTTCAATTTCATCGGCACTACCGCGAATACGCAATATGTCATTTTCCTGAATACGAACCTCATTTCGCTGTGCAGAGGAGTCGTGCTCTGATTTAAAAATCCGTAAAACATCCAGATCGAGAGCTTGAGTAAGAGCATCGACATCCAGAATATTTCCAATAAGGTCTGATTCTGGATTGACGGTTAAGTCGGTGAGATACTCATTCATTTCGAATTCCGCCGTCAGTTCATCTTCTTTTTCCTCGCGTCGGGCGGGAATGGCATTTATTCCATAAAAAAACATATAAAGAAAACCAGCCCCCAAGAATAACAGTCCCATCGGCGTAAAATCAAACATGCCAAATCCTGCACCTCCCCGCTCTTCTACAATAGAGCTAACCAACAAATTAGTTGAGGTTCCGATAAGGGTACTGATACCTCCAAAAATACCGGCAAAAGAAAGCGGCATCAACAACTTTGAAGGACTAACGCCAATGCGGGTGGCAATATCAATCACGACCGGAATAAAAATCATAATCACAGCCGTATTATTCATAAATGAGGAGGCAAAACTCACAAATAGCAACATAACAAGCAGCCACGGCCAAAAGCTGTCTTCCATTTTGTCACAAAAGAAATTACCGGCCTTATTGAGTAGTCCGGTCCTGCGAAGACCTTCACTAATTACAAACATAGCTGCAATAGTGATGGTTGCGGGATTGCTGGCTCCTGAAAAACCTTCTTGAGGCGTAAGTATGCCTGAGGCTAAAAGGGAGACGAGTAGGATGATGGCTGCTACATCAAACGATACATAGTCTGTAGCAAATAAAAATAGGGCAAGCCCAAGTAGAGCAAAAACAAAAATAATTTCGAAAGACATTGCTGCTAAACAACTTATTTCAAAAGAAGCGTAAATGAGCGGATAAAATATTGAATTTTAAACTCACAAATAAGTGTTATGGAATATTTAATCCCAAAATAATTATGAGATAGCTTATTAAGCATTCAATAAGATTATCTGTTTATTAATAGGAGGTTGAAAAATATAAAATAGGGAATTAATTAAATAAGAATGATATCCACCTTATTCTAAGAAGGTATATATATTTTTGTTATCTTTGTTGAAAGTAAATTTCAAATCATTTTAACTGTTAAGGCTTATATCGTATGAAGTACGAGCACAAGTTTTTCTATTTATGTAAAACTCCTCTCAGTGCCGAAGGACCCAAAGATGTAGAAATTATTACCAAAGTGGAAGATAGTAAGCAGTTTCCTGAGGTCTTCAAAAAGTATGAAGAGTTACGTTCCCATGCTTTTAATGATGATGATCTATACAGTATTATTCGTGCTGACGATGTGTACGATCTAATCCGCACGGGCACAGAGAAACAAGCTAAAGAAGAAGCCTTTGAAAAAGCTCAGCAGGAGATTATAACTAATCTTCAGCATCGAGTTCTTCAAGAAGGCGATACCAATGCCAAAGCTATTCTTAAAGAAGTGCACGATGTAGAAGCAGAAGCGTAATAATCCTGTACTCTTTATTGGCTCGAGATTAGAATTTAGTTGGGATTTATGGCAGCAAAAAAGCGTCCTTTTTATATTATTCATCAGGATAAGGATATTTTTGTTGTCGATAAGCCGGCAGGATTGTTAGCGGTTCCTATCCCCAATAGTAATGTTAAAAACCTGTTTGACTTGGTGGCTGATCACTTAGGAAAGCATGGCGTGCGTGTAGGGACGGTACATCGCATTGATCGTTATACCAGCGGCATCATGGTATTTGCAAAAAATAAACGTGCATACGATGACTTGTATCAAAAATTTCGCAACCATGAACCCAAGCGAACATATTTAGCGGTGGTCCGCGGAATTGTAGAAAGAGATGAGGGAACTCTTGAGCATCACCTAAAACTTATTAAGGAAGGATTCCGCAATATTGTTGTAGAGCCGGATGAAGAAGGAGCAACCCCGGCCCGCCTTTCGTACAAAGTTAAAGAACGGTTTTTGGATAATACCCTTGTAGAAGTAGAATTGGATACGGGTCTGAAAAACCAGATTCGTGTCCAATTTGAGCATATAGGACATCAGTTAGTGGGAGATCGCCACTATGCGCCTGAAGAAGAGGAGGAACAGCTTATCAATCGCCAGGCATTACATGCTTATAAACTGGCTTTTAAGCACCCACGAAAGAAACGCATGGTACGATATGAGGCAAAGATACCGGCCGATATGCTACGGCTAATAGACCATTACCGGTGGAAAAAAGAAAGTCATACAGAATAAGAGGGATTTTTAGTCTTTCTTATCCCCCCTATAAATATATTTTATCGTTTATCTGGAATAGTAACTTCCCTTTTTTTGTTATATCCATGTCGAGATTGAAAAGTAAGCAAAGTAATAATAAGAAAGTTTATAAAAGCTTTTGTACTAAACACTTTAGAAGGAAACATCTTTCAATAATTGTTGTAAAAAGCTTAAAGAAAGAGGTTTAACTATGAGTGATATTCAAACAGAAACGGCTCCACGGATGAAAATTAATATTGGAATAAGTGAAAAGAATCGTAAGGCAATTGCAGATGAACTGTCAAAGGTATTAGCGGATTCGTATATATTATATTTGAAAACGCATAATTACCATTGGAATGTAACGGGAGAACTATTCCATTCACTCCATGAACAGTTTGAGCATCAGTATACGGAACTGGCTGATGCTATCGATGAAATTGCAGAGCGTATCCGGGCACTGGGTTACCGGGCACCCGGTACGTTTAAAGAATTTCATCAATTAACTTCTATTGAAGAAGATACAGAAGAACCGGAAGCCCTGGAAATGGTCCGGCGGTTGGCTTTGGGCAATGAACAGGTTCTGCGTACAGCACGAGAGGCTTTGAAGCCAGCAAATGAGGCCGAAGATGAGGCTACTATAGATCTATTAACAGAACGATTGAAGGTGCATTCCAAAACAGCCTGGATGCTTCGAAGTCATCTCGAGTAATTATTTTTCGCATATATATTCTTATTTATTCATGAATGATAGGATATGACTCTTTGGCTGTATATTTTTAAACAAATAGGATGACTTTAAAGAGCGCCGTAAAGCTAAAATTAAATAACAATATTATGGCTACACGAGAAGAATATATTGATAAGCTGGAAGCAAAGCTTAGAGAATGGAATAAACGTATTGATGAGTTCCAGGAGAAAGCCGAACATGAATCGGACGAACTAAAGGGGACGTTAAATAAAAAAACAACAGAGCTTAAACAAAAGCGTTCCCAATTGCGGGATAAACTGGAGGAAATTAAAGATTCCGGGGAGGATGCATTCGAGGAACTAAAGAATGATACAGAACTTCTTTGGGAGGATATAAAGGAAGGTTTCAGCGAAATAAAATATATTTTAAAGAAGTAAATAACAGGTTAATCAGTTTGCCTGTTTTTTTATAAAGGTTGGATAGTGGGTAAACTATATCTGAATTACTAAGAAATAAATGGGTGCACTAAAATGCTATATTTAATTGAACATTAGGGGTAATATGGAAGATATAAATGGAATGATGGATACGGCGACGCCCTATGTTATAGAGTATGGGCTAAATGTTATTTTTGCCATCATTATACTCATAGTAGGATGGATCGTAGCTAACTGGGCCAAGGGAAAGGTTACCCAAAAAGGCAGGGCATCTGAGAAACTTGATGATACGCTGACACTCCTCTTCGCCAAGGTTATCAAAATACTTATTTTGGTTGTGGTTGTAATGGCGGTGCTGGGACAGTTTGGAGTACAAACGGCTAGCTTGGTCGCTGTTTTAGGTGCCCTTGGATTGGCCGTTGGTCTGGCATGGCAAGGAGTTCTAGCTGATTTTGCTGCAGGTATTATGCTATTGGTGATACGTCCTATTAAGGTAGGGGATGCTGTTGATATTGCAGGTACTTCTGGAGTAGTGCAGGAGATCGGTATAGTTGTTACAAAACTAAATACATTTGATAACATTGCTATGACGCTCCCCAATTCAAATGTATGGGGCACCAATATTAAAAATATGTCCGAAAATGCTATCCGCCGAGTCGATATGGTTATCGGCTTTGGTTACGATGACGACATGGATGAAGCGATGCGGGTTGTTAAGGAGGTACTTGCAGAAGACGACCGTATCCTGAAAGATCCGGCTCCACAGATTGCAGTTTCGGAATTGGGAGGAAGCTCGGTAAATATTATTGTGCGCCCATGGACTAATAAAGAGAATTATTGGCCACTCAAATTCGATCTTACCAAACGAATCAAGGAACGTTTTGATGAAGAGGGTATCAATTTCCCCTATCCTTCACAGGATGTATATTTGTATAATCAGGACGAATTGTAGTACCCAATAGGGTTAGGATTTGAGGTATAAGGAGCCGCCAAATTGAGGGTGGCTCCTTTTTTATTTGGTTAAAATTTTTGTCTTGGTATACAATTGTAATAAGTTGATTAGAAATATTATCTTACCCTAACATAAAAAGCTGTGTAGCTGTTAATTTGAATTGTGAAGTGTTACAATTGAGGTTTCTGTGAAATCGACTATGGAAGATCATAAGAAAACATCCGAATACTTGTACGAGGATGAACATGTATTTTTAACGGAAGAAAATGAACTGTTTTTAAAGGGAGAGCCTCCCAGAAAAATTGGTAAAACATCAGAAAATGAGCTTGAGTCAAAAGTAGAAGAATTGAAAGGTGTTTTTGCGGAGCTGAGAGAAAAAGCCAGCAACCTGCTGGAAAAAGAGGCCGCTGATTTGAATATCAATACGCTGAATGATCTTGAGGAGGAAGTAAAGAATACAGATTTTATTGGTGATACAGAGGAACTGGTAAATGAAATAAAGGAACAGAAATTGGTTCTTCAAGAGAAAAAAACAGCAGCGGTTTCGGAAGAAAGTGAAGAGGCTATTGAAGAGACTGAAACGATAGATGACGAAGAGTCTTCGGATGATGCAGAGAAGGAAGAAGTTGCCGAAGAGTCTGAGGCCAATAGCAGTGATGAAACGGAGTCTGTTGAGGCTGAGGAATCTGTGGAAGAAGAATTAGCGGAAGATACTGTTTCCGAAAATGAAAGTGATGAGGATGAAGATCCGGTGGAATATTACAGGTCCATTGTTGAGAAAGCTCAAGTTCTTGCCAAGCAAACAGACTGGCCGTATGTATCGATGGAATTGGATAAACTGAGTCACGAGTGGTCGGATGGACCTGAGACAGATTCGGATGAGGTCAAAAAGCTTTTCAAAAAGTTCAATGAGGCTGTTGAGGAATTTGAAGAACGGAAAGAAGAGCATTATGAGCAGTTAAATAAACAGAAAGAAGAAAACTTTGAAACGAAAAAGAAGCTGTTGGAAGAGTTTGAGGGTATTATCTCAAACCAAACATGGACTGCCACCAAGAGAGTTAATCAAATAAAAGGGCAGTGGAACAATATCGGTCCCATGCCTTCGGGAAAAGGGGAAAACTTTGATGAGCGTTTTGAGGAATTGCTTAGCACCTTTAATGACCATAAGGTAGACCGTTTGGTGCAGCAGCGCCAGAAGCGAGAAGACAACCTTATGATCAAGTTAACGGTCTTGGAAAAGATGGAGCGGGTAGCAAAGTCGATAGACCATGAGACTGAAAACTGGGATGAAATTGATGAAAAATTTGAAGATCTGACTAATCAGTGGAAGAAGATAGGCCGGGTTCCCAAAGAGAAGTCTAATGAGGTTTGGGAGCGATATAAAAATGCTCAGGATGAGTTTTATGACCGGAAGTATCGCTATAATCCCGAACATCAGAGCATGGTAGATAGTTTTACCAGCAAAAAGGAGAATCTTATTGAAGAGGCAGAGTCTCTATTGGAGGCGGATGATCTTGCTACAGCAGCACGGAAAATAAATAAGCTGCATCGCCGGTGGAAAAAAGTGGGAAATCTGCCACAGCGGGCCGAAGATAAGCTGTGGTCGCGATTTAAGGCGGCAACGGATGAATTTAACAAGATAAAGTCAGAGAATCAGGAGAAGATAAAGAAGCAGGAGGAGAAGCATTACGAGCAAAAGCTGGAGCTCATTGATAAAGCGAATGAAATTAAGCATACCGATGATTTTGATAAAGGTCATTCGCAAATGCAAAGCCTGATGGACCGGTGGAAGAAAATTGGTCCGGTAGCACGGAACAAATCCAATAAGATATGGAAGCAGTTCAAAGGGGCGATGGATGAATTTTATGATCGCCGCCGGGAACATTTCAAAGAGGTAAAGGAGGAACGAAAAGAAAATCTTGAAAGGAAGAAGGAGATTTTAGAAAAGCTGCGCGAACTGGGACAGCATGAAGATCCTATTGAAGCTGTAGATATTGCCAAGGGGCTTCAGGAGAAGTTTAAAAATGTAGGATATGTTCCAATTAAGCATAAAAACGAAATGTGGAAACAATATCGCGAGGTATGCGACGTAATTTATGATCGCATGCGGGCTGCCAAATCAGGCGATAAATTTGACCAGGAGCTGGCAAAAGCCGATTTGGATACTGATGAACGTAATCAGATCCAGAAACTTCGCAAGGAATATAAAAAGGTTAAGAAAGAAGCCCGTAGTTTGGAAAAAGAGGTACTCCAGTTCAAGGAGAAAAAAACCTACTTCAAACCATCCAGCGGAGGCAATAGCCTGCTCGACCAAGTAGAGGAAAAGATTGAAAAGGTTGAGCAAAAATTAGAAGCAAAACAACAAAAGATGGATGACCTGACGGAGAAGATGGATGAGATCCGTGCCGAATCCGACTAGTAGGTCAGGTAAAAAGAAATAGAAATAAATAAGGAAGGCGAACAGGATTAAACCTGTCCGCCTTTTTTAATTAAGGGGTAAATATGATTTTAGAGATAAAATCGGACACCTAAGGCCCCGTCCACATCAAAGTCGGTTGCAGGTGCTAAGTTAAAAATAGGCGCAATCTCCAGAAATAAGCCAATAGGATCATTCTCAAAGAGATAATTGATGCCCACTGGCACACGAGCTCCAATAATAGCATCATTTTCTGCCAAAATCATGCGTCCTCCAATTCCGTAATAGAGAGGCATGGTTCCGGTATTTACGTCAAATAGGTTAAAATTGTGCCACAGGTAATCAGCATGGATGTTAATAGCATCATATCTGCCTAAAGACCATGCTAAGCCTACATCAAAAGCATTATTGCCGCCGGTCCATGATTTGAGGCTGAGACCTGTTGGTTCGCCCACCATAAAGCCGATACCGGTGCCGCTACCAGCCTGCTGTTGCGCGTTAGAAACTGAATTAAGAGATACACTTAATAAAGCTGCCAAGAAGATAGCCGTTAGTGTCTTTTTCATGGAAATAGAATTAATTTGGGTTTATTTAATGTGTTTAACTGTTTGTGTCACTTTTAAATGAAGTTAGGAAAGGAAAGTTCCATCTTTGTTGGATTTGAAACATTCAAACATTGTGATAGGATGTTATCAACGCTAAAACAGGTATAAATATTTCCAGATTTTTTTGATGGATATTTAGGTGGCTCGCACAGTTCATAGCCTTATGCCTTATGTAAATAGTACCTATTATATGTGCAAGGATTTTAAATTATTTGAAGAATTAAG
>JBEPXF010000042.1:0-14837 GCA_041642075.1 Fodinibius sp. | reverse complement strand
CCGGGCAATTAAGGATAAGCACCTGATGTACAAGCACGAGACTTATGTACACAACTATCCCTTTGACTGGCGTAAAGGCACACCTCTAATGTCTTATCCCGTAGAGTCGTGGTTTGTGGAAACCACCGAAGTGAAAGATAAGATGGTGAGTTCAAATAAAAACATTAACTGGAAACCCAAGAGTACGGGCGAAGGGCGATTTGGAACGTGGCTGGAAAATAATGTGGATTGGGCCGTATCGCGGCAGCGGTACTGGGGATCACCCATCCCGATCTGGATTAGCGATAAAAACCCAGATCATGTTGAGGTAATTGGCAGTATTGAGGAACTCAAAAAGAAAGCCGGACTTTCAGACAGTAAAGATATTGATCTGCATCGTCCGTATATTGACGAAATAACATGGGAAGGTCCCGATGGTGGCACCATGCGCCGGATACCGGATCTGTTGGATGTTTGGTTTGATTCTGGATCCATGCCTTTTGCTCAATGGCACTATCCGTTTGAGAATAAAGATAAATTTGATAAGAATTTCCCCGCCGACTTTATTGCCGAAGGCGTTGATCAAACACGGGGATGGTTTTACACACTCCATGCATTGGGCACGATGCTGTTTGATCAGCCTGCCTATAAGAATGTGGTAGCTAATGGTCTTGTGCTCGATGAAGACGGCAATAAAATGAGTAAGTCCAAAGGCAATGCTGTTGAACCTTTTGATGTGATTCAGCGCTATGGCGCCGATACGGTTCGCTGGTATATGATGAGTAATTCATCTCCCTGGGAGAACCTGAAGTTCAGTGAGGATGGCTTGCAGGAAACACAGCGAAAGTTCTTTAATACTATCGTTAATACGTATTCCTTTTTTGCTATGTATGCCAATATTGATGGGTTTACGTATTCTGGTACGCCCATTCCGGTTGGTGATCGCCTGGAGATGGATCGCTGGGTCATATCACGTCTTAATACAACGGTAAAGCTGGTGGATGAATATCTCGATGAATATGAGCCAACAAAGGCGGCGCGGACAGTTGAAAACTTTGTGGAAGAACTCAGTAACTGGTATGTCCGGCGTAATCGTCGCCGATTCTGGAAAAAGGGCAAAAGTCTGGACAAGACGGCTGCCTATCAGACGTTATATGAATGTTTGGTAGATTTGGCCAAACTGATCAGCCCTATTGCTCCCTATTTAGGTGAGTGGTTGTACCAACGGTTAAATGAAGTTACCGGATATGATGAAGAATCAGTTCATATTTCTTTTTATCCGACCGTCGAAGAAACAGCTATTGACAAGCAGCTGGAACATCGTATGGATCTGGCACGTCAGATATCATCGATGGTACTGAGTTTGCGTAATAAAATAGAGATTAACGTACGGCAGCCGTTGGAACGCATTATTCTTCCTATCGACGATGAGGATGAACGTCAGGCTGTAGAATCTGTCAAAGAAATAATATTGGATGAAGTTAACGTTAAAGATATAGAGTTTGTTGACGACGATTCCGGTATTGTACACAAAACAGCAAAGCCTAATTATCCGAAACTGGGCAGCAAGTTGGGAAGTAAGATGAAGCCTGTTGCTGCTAAAATTGATGCATTATCGGATAAACAAATTACTGAATATGAGGAAACCGGATCTTTAGAGCTGGATCTTGGTGATAATGGAATTGTTCAATTAGGCAGCGATGCATTAATTATAAATCGAACCGGTTTGGAAGGTTGGTCTGTTGAAACTGAAAAAGGTTTAAGTGTAGCGCTTGATACTGAGCTAAGCTCGGAACTTGTTCAGGAAGGACTTGCCAGGGAGTTTGTGAATCGTATTCAGAATATGCGTAAAGAAGCCGATTTTGATGTAGTTGATCGTATTGTCATCGGCTTTGAAGGTTCCAGCCAGCTCGAAGATGCGGTTCAATCAATGAAAGACTATATCAAAAGTGAAACATTGGCTGAAGATATTGTATCCAATGAACTTGATGTATCCGATTTTGTAAAGAAATGGGAAATCGGTGAAGAGGAGTCCACTATTTCCATCCGAAGAAACCCTAAATAAGAAAGTGAGTCAATTATGGCATCTTCTAAAAAAGACACCAAAGAAAGTACAGAACGCGTATCTCCCTACTCTGACGAGGAATTAGAATACTTCAGGGAGATTATTGAGAAAAAACGCCAAGAGGCCAAAAAAGAGTTGGAATCCCTGCAAAGTACCCTGCGTGACAGTATGGAAAATGCCAGCGATGAGTCGGCTTATTCATTTCATATGGCTGATGCGGGAACGGATGCCCAAGAGCGGGAAAAAACATATATGCTGTTTAATAGAACTAAGAAATTCTTGCGTTATCTGGACAGGGCCCTGGAACGTATCGATAACAAAACCTATGGTGTTTGCAAGGTTACCGGCGAGAAAATTGCAAAAGGGCGATTAGAAGCTGTTCCGCATACTCAGTTAAGTATTGAAGCAAAGCTGAAGCGTAAATAAAGCCACAAAGTTCTAATTTTTTTTCGTTTGAATAATAAAAAAATAACAGCTCTTGCCATTCCTGCTTTGACTGTAGTAGTGCTTGACCAGGTGAGTAAACATTGGATACGTCTTTCGCCGGAGTGGCAAAATTTAGAACTTATACCGGGTTGGTTAACCTTCCACTATACTCAAAATCCGGGTATGGCCCTTGGAATGCAATGGGCTTCTACTGAGGTTATCAGTGTTGTGGCTATTATTGCTACCCTGAGTATTTTAGGTTATGTAATTTACAATCGACATAATGCCAACAAGGGCTATCTTTTATGTATGGGATTAATCTTGGGTGGGGCCTTCGGTAATATTATCGATCGACTGGTTATGGCAAAAATCGGACAATACGGTGGTGTTTTAGAGGGACACGTAGTAGACTTTATACATTTCAATCTGGAGGTCGGGGGATACGCTGTTTTCCCCTACATATTTAATGTGGCTGATATTGCTATCAGTACGGCAATTATTTCAATGTTGGTCTTTCATCAAAAAATTATGCCGGTAGAAGAAAACGATAATAAACCGGAAGGAAACAAGTATGAGGATGAAACTTCTCCGATACAAGCTCCTTCAGATCTATAACTATTTACCTCTTTTTTCTGGTAAATCCGGATACGATACTCTTTATTTTACTTGTTAAATTTCGATAGTAAAGGATATTTTAACGTCGTCCCGACGCACGGCCGTAGTATCTGAGTTAGCTAATACATTCGGGAAGTAGAATATAAGTTGTTCTCTGGCTTCAGTATCTTGTGGTTCTACTCCGATGAGAGCACATCATTGCTTTCGTTATACTTTATACAACATGAGGTGTTTTTATCAAAAATAATTATCCATTTTCCTTTCTGAGTATGGTTAGAGAGAATAGGTTCTGCCGGTAACGATCTTCTTCAACCGTTATATCTCTGGTGAAAGTTTATGGTCTTGGCTTATTAGCTCCATTTATCTATAAATTTTATGGCCTTTCACGCCAGACCGTCTATAATCTATGGAAACAATAGTTGTTCCAATGATTAGATTGACCAAAGAGTTGAGACTGACCCGCTGTCCATCATTTCCTCGTTCCTGGGCAGTTATAATGATTACGATTTCTGTTATTAAAAGAAGCGTAAAAGTAATTTAGTTAAAATATGGGTGTTAAGAGTTATATCGATTTACTAAATGAATTAGGTCAGTATTGCTTGTGGTGGTAATAAAAATCAATAATGCTGTGAGTGTAATGCTTTAATCTAATAAGAATGTTTCCCAGCAAATAAATGCATTACATATGAGAGCCATATAGTATGCTCTATTGAAGAAAAAGGAGATATTTTCAATCAATTAATTTGCTTTTAATTAAATATTAATTTTTTTTAATAAATGGCAAGGGGGGCTAGAATAGTTTCAGTTAACGGGTGGAAGTGGGGTATCAGTCATGAGTGATAATAATCAGTTCACATTTTCTCAGCAGATAGAAGAGTTCTTCAGTAGTGGAACAGTTATTTTATTTATCTGCGAAGGCACTTTGGAGTATCCTCTGCTTTCCATCAGTCATAATACAGAAGAAATTTTGGGATTTAAGCCGGAATATTTTTTAGAACGGGAGCATGGCTGGACCAATAGAATTCATCCGGATGACCGGCAAGCCGTCTATGAAAAATTTAACGAAGTAATAAAAGAGGGAAAGAGTGCAATTAACGAGTATCGGTTTAAAAGAAAGGATGATAGTTACATATGGTTACGCCAGGAAATTAAGCTGGTAAATAGCAAGAGTAAAGATGATACGGTAATATATGGCTCTTCTTTCGAGATTACTGAGCGAAAAAAAACCGAAAAAGAGCTAAAAGAAAATAAAGAAGAATATCAGGCGGTTGTCGAGCATATCAAGGATATAACGTATACGCTTGATGAGAAGGGACAATTCGTTTTCTTAAATCGTCAGTGGTCAATTCATACAGGATATTCAGAAGAAGAATCTTACCAAAAACCGTTATGGGAATTTGCCCATGAAGAAGATCGTAAGCGGCTGAAGCTACTAATAAATGACTTAATTACAGGTCGAGAGTACGCATTTAGAAAAAATTTTCGTTTTCGAAAAAAAGAAGGAGATACTTTTTGGTCTAAATGTTACGCCCGCCGCATTACAAATAATGAAGGCAAGATTGTAGTTATTGGTACTATTATAGATGTTTCTGAAGAGATTGCCCTTAAAGAGGAAAAAGAAAAGATTAACAAAGAGTTAGAAAAGCGGGTTAAGGAACGATCGGTTGAGTTAGTTAGGGAGATAGAAAAGCGTAAAGAAGCTGAACTTGAATTACAAAAAAGATTAAAATATGAGCAGGCAATATCAAAATGTTCAGCACTCTTGTTGAAAAGTATGGATCCTTCTTCAGAAGTATTAAACAAAAGTTTGGAAGTATTACGGGAAGTAACCGATACCGACCGGGTATATATCTATAAAAACATTGAGGAAGAAGGTAAACTTTATCTTGATCTTATTTCGGAAGTAACAGGTGAATCAGCACAGGATGATATGTTAGATGAGGGTGCCCGGTTTAGTTATGAAGAGGTTCCTTGGTGGTATAAACAGCTCTCTGATAATAAGATCATAAATAAAAAAGTAAATGAACTTCCTAGTGAAGAACGAAAAATTTTAGAAGATCAAAATGTAAAGTCCGTTTTAGTTATTCCGATAATAGTAAACGGGCAATGGTACGGATATATAGGTTTTGCGGATACACATGATAAACGGAGTTGGAAAGAAAGCGAAATCGGGCTCCTGAAAACAGCTTCTGATATTATTTCGGCTTATCAAAAAAGGAAGTCAATAGAAGAATCACTGGTACAGCAGAGAAACTATACTGAAACCATCTTAGATAGCCTGCCTAGTATCTATATACTAATGAATGAAAACTTTGAGTTTGTACAGTGGAATAAAAATTTAGAAAACTATACGGGACTTAATAGGGAGGATCTTAAGAAAAAGACCACTTTTGACCTTGTCGCATCGGAGGATCATGAGGAGCTTAAAAAAGCAACGCAGCGGATGATAGAGAGTAATCACGCCGGCGTTGAGTTGCGTCTTAAAAATGAGTCAGGAGAATACGCACCATATTTTTGGAGAGGATATTTTATTGAATTAAACAACCAAAAATATTTTTTGAGTGTCGGTGTGGATATTACAAAACAAAAAAACACACAGCAAGAGCTTATGGATGAGAAAAGGCTAAATGAGGCATTGATTGAGAGTCTGCCGGGCATATTTTATATGTTAGATCGTGATGGCAATTATGTTCGATGGAACCGGAACTTCGTAAAGGAACTGGGATATAGTCCTGAGGAAATCAGGATTATGACTCCGGCTGATTTTTATAACGAGAAAGAAGAAAAACGTATTCTAAAAGCAGTAGAGGATGTTTATTCTGAAGGAGAACAGGAGATAGAAGCGAAAATAACAACCAAGGATGGAAAAGAAGTACCTTATTTTTTGACTGGAAAGGTGTTTGTCCAGAATAACGAGGAATACCTGGTAGGAGTAGGACACGATATATCGGAGCAGATAGAGGCACGAAAAAGATTAAAAAGGAGTGAGGAGTTATTCCGCAGCTTATTTTTAGAAGCCCCGGCCGCTATCGCTATGGTAGATCCTGAAAATAAGATACAGGGTATTAATAAAAGCTTTGAAAACTTATTTGGCTATTCGGAAGGAGAAGCTAAAGGTAAAAATATTAATAGCCTGATTGTTCCCGAGGAGAGTAAAGGGGAAGTTTCAAATATGTTTGAAAGTGGTAGCCTGAGAAATAGTTTCCAGCAGGAAGGTAAGCGATTGAATAAAAACGGAGATGTTATTGATGTTTTTGTTGCAGGTATACCCGTCCATGTGGATGAAGAACCTCTGGCCGGTTTTGGTATGTATATTGATATAACTGATCAGAAGAAGTATGAGCAGGAAATATATTCTTCCCTGAAGGAGAAGCATGTTTTGTTACAGGAAATCCACCACCGGGTAAAAAATAATCTGGCTGTTATATCGGGACTCCTGCAATTACAAATATACGAAACAGATGATCCCAAAATAAGGGAAACACTCAAGGAGAGTGAGGGACGTATCCAAACGATGGCACTTATCCACGAAAAGCTATATAGTTCTAAAAGCCTCTCCAAGATTTCCTGTAAATCATATATTGGGGACCTGGCTGATACCCTAAAGGTTACCAACGATCTGGACAAGGATATTGAAATAGTAAAAGATATTGAAGATGATATTGAACTGAATATTAATTTAGCGGTCCCATTCGCGCTGTTGGTAAATGAGGTAGTAACAAATTCTTTTAAACATGCTTTTAAAGAAAAGCCAGATGGTAAAATTATCATTCAACTCTATCAGAAAGATGAGGTAATACATGGGATGATCAGGGATAATGGTATTGGACTTCCGGAAGGATTTGATATCGAAAAGAAGGAAAGTCTGGGAATGACTTTGATCAGAAATTTTATACGGCAGTTAGAAGCCGATGGTGAGATGGGATCCGATGATGGAGCATATATTCGGTTTTCTTTTAAAAAAGAAGAGGTCCATGGGTCATCAAGTTCAGGCTTATTGAACTCCATGAGCTAAATTAGTAGGCAATCTTTCTGGCAGCTAATCTTATAGTAGGTGAAGTGTTATATTCTATAGCACTTTAGTTATGATTTTTCCTTTAGCAGATGAGAGAATTCTTTTCTGAATTTCTTTAGCTTAGGGGCAATTACAACCGTGCAATAACCGGCGTTTGGATTGTTTTCGTAATAGTTTTGGTGGTAGTTCTCTGCTTTTGAATAGTTCTTGATGGGTTCAATCTCCGTTACAATGGGGTCGGCCCACAAATCAGAAGCATCTGTTGCCTCCATGGATTTTTGGGCCAATTGTTTTTGCTCCTCATTGTGATAAAAGATGACAGATCTGTATTGGGGTCCTACATCCGCACCTTGCCGGTTTTTAGTTGTGGGGTTATGAGTATGCCAAAAAACCTCCAACAATTGCTCGTATGTTACTGCGGAAGGATCAAAAACAATACGTGTTACCTCTGCATGTTTTGTAGCCCCAGAAGAAACTTGACGGTATGTGGGATTTTCAATATCTCCCCCTGCATAACCTGCTACAACACTTTTAACACCTTTAACTTCTTCAAAAATTGCTTCAACACACCAGAAGCACCCCGCTCCAAAAGTGGCCAGTTCAGTGTTTTTTTGATCAGAAATATTTTCTTGTTGCATTGCTAATAAATTTTGTGCATTAAGGCTATATGCTGAGCAGATAAAAATAGTAAAAAACGATAAAGATATAAGCTTTCGCATATTGCTAAGAGATTAATAGAAAGTCTGTGTGTATAACAATAATCAAGTGTTTTTTATTCCCTTTCATATCTGGATATTATAATATTCTTATTAACTCACTTTTACCGGATTAATTTTTACATTCTGAGTGTAAAGGGCAACTAACACCTCTTTTGAACTACATATACTGAAAATATTCGGATCTTTATTCCTAATATAATTGCAGGAGTACGGGCAAACCGAGATTGTTCTATTCGATAAATCTATGGCTAAAAGTAAAAGTGAGTCACTAAATTATTCATTTCTGAATATCTTTATAGTAGACGATAGTGCTTGGCATAACGTATTTCTGAGTAACCTTCTTGAACATAAAGGTCATCGGGTTACCGCTTTTGATAATGGATATAAGCTTTTAAACCATCTTGATAGCGTAAAACCGGATCTTATTATATCGGATATAGAAATGCCCGCCATAAATGGATTAGAACTTTATGAAAAAGTCAGGGAAAAAGAGGAAAAAGAAAATATTCCTTTTTTCTTTGTTTCCTCACTTCAGGAAGAAGAAGCCTTAAAAAACATAGAAACTTTACAATATGAATTTTTCTTGAAAAAGCCTCTGGAAAAAGAGCTCTTGATACAAAAGGTATCAGAAGCTGCTGTTAAATATTTGAAAAACAAATAGCTGTCACATAAAAATATATTCACTTCTGCTAAAGACTCCTATAATTAATTTGAGTCGTTCATGCTTGGAAGCATACATTAGATAGATGAGTGAACAAAAAAGAGATTATTTTGAAACGAAAATGTTCCGGAAACCCTTAAAATAACTTCACAATAGCGCGAATTAACTATAAATAAACAGAGAATATGAAGTATCGATTTCTAGGACGTTCCGGACTAAAAGTTTCTGCACTTTCTTTCGGTTCATGGGTAACCTTTGGAGATCAGATTGATGAGGATATAGCCTATAAATCTATGAAGGAGGCATACGAAGCTGGCGTTAATTTCTTTGACAATGCTGAGGCCTATGCTGATGGACAGTCTGAAGTGATGATGGGAAATATTATTCGAAAAGCGGGATGGAAGCGATCGGATCTGGTGCTTTCTACGAAGATTTTTTGGGGTGGAGAAGGCCCAAATGATCAGGGATTATCCTTTAAACATATTAAAGAGGGAACGGAGGCCGCTTTAAAGCGTCTTCAAACTGATTATGTGGATCTTATTTTCTGTCATCGGCCCGATAAATTTACCCCTATAGAAGAAACTGTATGGGGAATGAATCAAGTGATCAAGGAGGGCAAAGCGCTTTATTGGGGCACCAGCGAGTGGTCAGCCAACCAGATTCGGCAGGCGTATGATATCGCACGACGCGAGCACTTGCGTCCCCCGCTCATGGAGCAGCCGCAGTATAACATGTTCCGCCGTGAAAAGGTAGAACTGGAGTTTGCCCGGCTTTATGATGAGATAGGATTGGGGACAACCATTTGGAGTCCCTTGGCCAGTGGATTGCTAACCGGGAAATACAATAACAGAGTACCCGAAGGAAGCCGATTATCACTTGAGAAGTACGATTGGTTACGCGAGAAGTTGCTTGAAACCGAAAGCGGGCGACAAAAGCTGCATAAGGTAGAGGAGCTTTCAGAAATAGCGGATGAAGCTGGTATCCCGATGCCACAATTTGCCTTAGCCTGGTGTCTGAAGAATCCGAATGTCAGCACAGTTATAACCGGAGCATCAAAGCCGGAACAGGTCCGGCAAAATATGAAGGCTTTAGATGTAGTTGATAAGCTGACTCCGGATATCATGAGTCAGGTTGAAGAAGTACTAGACAATAAACCCGAAAAAGAACCTGACTATCGCCGTAATTAATTTGGAATTAGAGAACCGATTATTTCGGTTCTCTAATTATAAAATCAGTTAGTTTCAATATCATTTCCGTGAGTCACTAATTTTCTTAGCTGACGCAAGACATCACGTCCCAGTGTTTCCTTATGTGAACCCGGAACCATATGGGACTGTTCTTCCTCTTCTATAGTAATTTGGGTGCGATTTTCATCTATTTCAGTAATTGTTACGATGGCTTCCAATCCTGCTTCGCGGTTGTTGCTGCCGGCAATGTCATAACTTTTGCTAAAATACCGTATGGAATAATTCTTATCGTCAATATTTTTGGCCTCAATAATTTTCATATCGGCATTCTTTATAGCCTCTTGGGTAGCTTTCTTTACTTCTTCAAAATCGTTATGATAAATATGAGGATATTTTGAATTCACCGCAGACTTGGAAGTGGAGCAGGACTGTATAAGTAAGGTTATTCCCAAAACCAAAAGAGAGAGGGTGAGAAATTTGGATCTTCTCATGGCGAAAAAGGTATTTATAGTTATGATAAAGAATGATAGTACTAAAGAAATACGAAAAAATTATAGAAATGTTACAAAATTATTGTCAACAATTGATATCCTACTAAACAAGGCTGTTTAAGTAATTCTCTTCTTGATAAAGAAGAGTTCCTTTTTTTATGCCTAATTCTTATGAATTAAATCAATAATAAAATTATTCTTAAGCTAATTTCGAGCCGATAGACACGAATTTATCTGGTATGGCCAGTACGACCTCGCCTTTTACCCGGTAAAAACCTGTTATTAGGCATTCAGACCTAAAAGGACCAACTTGTTTCGGTGGTAAGTTGACAACCCCTATAACTTGTTTGCCTTCCAGTTCTTCTTTTGAATAGAGATCTGTAATTTGGGCGCTGCTTTTAAGAATCCCAATTTCTTCTCCGAAGTCAATCCATAACCTAAATGTAGGTTTATTGGCTTCAGGAAATGTCTTTACTTGTGTTATGGTACCAACGCGTAAATCAATCTTTTTGAAGTCTTTCCAGCTAATAGAATCGGTGATCATTTTCTTATTTTAATATAATTTTGATTCTACTTAATAGCTTTTTTCGTTTATGTGTGTCTATAATGAGGTAACTTCAATTTGCCCATTATTATTAAATTTTAATCGGTATATGATTGCTATCATTATAAAAAATATTCAATATTATGTGAGTGCTTAGTGCTAAGATTTTTCTCTGATGTAGAAAAGCACCGAATGGTTATAGCTGCTTGGCAAAAATAATTGAAGAAGAGAGTGTATTAAAAAATTATTTAAAATACAGATCAAAAATTCATCACTATGCAATTGAGTGTAATTATTCCATGCTATAATGCTGCCGATACGATAGGGGATCAATTGCAGGCGCTATCTGAGCAAAAGTGGGAACAGCCGTGGGAAGTGATAGTAGCTGATAACAGGTCTACAGATCATTCTATGCAAGTTGTCAGAAAATATTTCAACAAGATTGAGAATCTTAAAATTATTGATGCTTTTGAGATAAAAGGAGTGAGCTATGCCAGAAATTTAGGAGTACAAAAAGCAAATGGAGAATATATAGCATTTTGCGATGCAGATGATATAGTGGGAGAAAATTGGTTGCCGGTAATCGGTAATGCCCTTATGAAGCATGACTTTGTGGCCTCAAGGATGGATTGGGGCCGATTAAATAACTTCAGTGAATATGTACTTAATGCCAAAGTCCAAACAAATGGATTAATTGATTTTAGCATGGTTGATTATTTGAAGCATGGAGGAGGGGGTACATTAGGTATAAAAAAAGAAATACATAATGAGATAGGTGGGTTCGATGAGAAGCTAGATAGGCTCCAGGATGTTGAATACTGTTGGCGGGTTCAACTTAAAGGCTACCAATTAAAATTTGTTCCCGAAGCAGTAATACACATAAGAGCCCAAAATACTGATTATAAAATCTTTGGACAGGAGTTGAAGTGGGCTGAATACGATGTATATTTATACGAAAAATATAAAGCATATGGAATGCCTGAGTTTACAATTAAACAAAATATTCGATCTCTCTATCATGTTCTTTTGAGAATAAAGAATTTATTTCACTCTGAAAAAAGAACTTTATGGCTTATACGACTTTCATTGCAAGTTGGCCGATTAAAAGGAATGATTAAATACCGATTTTTAAAAATGAACTTATAGACTCTTAAATCCCAAATTTTTCAAATCTAAAGTTATTTCAGCCTTTTTTTGAACTACTGTCTTGGGTATCAGGGAGATAACCTTGTTATTATGAGTTCAAGTCTCAACTTTTTTAAAATAATTATTACCCTATTACCTGTTTCTTTTGTTCAAGAATTCTCTTTTTGCCATAAATGTATTTAGTCTGTTTATTACCACCTTTACTAAGATTAAAACATTATCCACTGTAAAAATCTTATTTATGTAGGGCAATAGTTTTTAAACCTTACATTTCTTTAAATACACATACCAAATGGGATCATAGAGACGCTGTTACTTAATTGTTGGGCGGATCTTTGACAATTCCTAGTGAGTGAGTCAATAGCAAATTTACGTTATGGCCTATCTCAAGAAGAGTTTTAATTCGATGGTGATTTTATAAGCCAAGGTGAATGTATTTTTGACAGTATTATTATAACCAGATAAGAAATAATTCTCCGATATTTTCAAATAGTCTTCTCCATATTGGCCTTACTACTTAAATCAAAAAATGTAAAATATAAATACTACTAATTAAGTATTATATGTTTAAATAGATGAGTAGCATAATTTAGCTATTCGCAAAATGCGAATCTTGATTTGTGGTTTAAGAATAGCTATACTCTTTAGTTATGAAAGAACACAAAGGCATGCGTCCGCAGGACATCGTTATACTATTAAAAATTGTTGCGACAGGTGATCGGTTATGGTATAACAAAGATTTAGCCCGAGAGTTGAATACCAGTGGTTCGGAAATCAGTGAATCGTTGCATCGGTCCATGATAGCGGGTTTGATAGACAAAAAGAAAAAACAAGTATTTAAGGAGAATCTTATCGACTTTATAGTACATGGACTTAAATATGTTTTTCCAGTCAGACCCGGAAGACTTGTAAGGGGCATGCCTACAGCCTATTCGGCCCCGGTTTTGAATAAAGAGTTCGTTGTGGATGATCCCTATGTTTGGGCAGGCGGTGATAAAATTCAAAAAGGGGTAGCTATTAAGCCGCTATATTCCACCGTACCAATGGCTTGTAAGAACGATGCACTGCTTTATGATTTGCTAAGTTTGACGGAAGCCCTTCGGATAGGGGCAGGAGGGGAACAGCTGATAAAAATGTTATCTAACAAAATATATGATACCAGCAATTAATTTTGTTTCCGGAAAAATACGGCTGAAGCGTACGGGGGATATTTTCAAAAAGAGTTGAACATAAAAAAGCCTGTTTCTTTTGAAAGAAACAGGCTTAATATTTAATTGGATACAAAAAATAGATCTATTTGTAATCCAGGCTTCTTACGTTTGTAGCGCTTAAGCCTTTGGGAGTTTCTTCAACATCGAATTCAACGGCTTCATCGTCCTCAAGCCCTTGATCGTATCCGAGGTTTTCAACATTATTTCTGTGAACGAAAACATCGTCGCTTCCGTCGTCAGGTTGGATGAATCCAAATCCTTTTTGTGTGTCAAAAAATTTAATCTTGCCTTGTGCCATGTCTTGTTTTGTCTTTATGCACCTATGGCTTGGTCTTGTGAAAGGAGTTGGTTTTATACGCGTCGTTTCAAAAAATACACTCAGTAGGTGGGTAATTAATTATAACATGGCCAACTTAAGAGATCTTGAGGACAATTCCTATAATTATTTCAATTTACTCTGTAAACGACCGAATTAATGTTCATACCTGCTCCAACGGATGCAAAAACGAGGATATCTCCGATGGAAATGGTATGATTATCCATTTTATTTTTGCAAACTAAATCCAGCAGGGTAGGAATGGTCGCGACCGAGGAATTTCCGAGCCATGAAATGGTCATGGGCATCATATTTTTGGGAGCCTCATTAATGTTATAGAGCTTTAAAAGCCTTTTAAGTATAGCTTGATCCATTTTTTCATTGGCTTGATGGATCAGGACTTTGGAAACTTCCTCGATATCGATATTTGCCTTTTCGAGAGATTGTTTAACCACACCTGGGACATACTTCAGGGCATACTGGTAGAGTTTATGCCCTTCCATTTTGAGGTATAGCGTATTATCGGCCTCTTCATTGAAAGATTCATCCATTATAAGATAATCGGCCTGTGGATTCGTGTCTGAACGGGCATCGTGAGAGAGTATACCCACCGGTTGTTCACTTGATGTTGCTTCCAGAATAGCGGTTCCGGCTCCATCAGCATAAATCATGCTGTCCCGGTCATGGGGATCACAAACCCGGGAAAGGGTTTCCGCACCAATAACCATTATATGTTGGGCATCTCCGCTTTGAATATAATATTTGGCTTGTATGAGTCCCTGCACCCAGCCGGGGCAGCCAAACGGAAGGTCATATGCTATACACCCCGGATTTTGAATTTCAAGTTTTTGTTTGACCCGAGCAGCTATAGAGGGAACCATATCAACTTTAGGATTATCAGCGCGAAGATCCCCAAAGTTATGGGCCACAATAATATAGTCGAGTGATTCCTTATCTATATCAGAATCTGATAGAGCCTCTTGTGCGGATAGAAAAGCCATATCTGAAGTAAGGAGATCGTCGGATGCATACCGACGCTCCTTAATACCAGTAATAGCTTCAAACTTTTCAATAATTTCTTTATTGTTTCGATCGTAGGGGTTTCCGTTAGCATCCAGAAATGTCCAGTCTAGGAAATCACTATTAGAAACAATATTGGTGGGTATATAGCTTCCGGTTCCTGTAATTACCGCAAAGGACTGTTGTTCCATAGCTACTTAATAATAGAAGATTATTTACGTTTAATAATAAGAAAAAAGATGACCATTATAGATAATTAATGCTGGTTTTTAGTAACCGGGGATTTTCTCATGCAAAATGCTTGTAAGAGGAGATAAAAACCGTTAATTTAAGCGCCGCTTCAAATGCTTCGCAAATATATCTGGGCCCGTAGCTCAGTGGTTAGAGCAGTCGACTCATAATCGATTGGTCGGGGGTTCGAGTCCCTCCGGGCCCACTCCCT
>JBEPXF010000041.1:0-15009 GCA_041642075.1 Fodinibius sp. | reverse complement strand
AATCTGAGTATCCTTAAATAACCCTATATCATTATACTTTTCTTTTACCAGAAGCGGGATCAAACCTGAAGGCCAGTCGTGACAGTGAATAATATCTGGCTCCCAGCCCAATTTTGCAACGGTTTCGAGCACACCCTTACTGTAAAATACAATACGCTCGTCATTATCATCGTAATGCTCACCGCTATCCGGATTCATAAACATAGCTTTACGTTTGAAATAGGTATCATTATCCAGAAAGTAGACCTGTAGCTTAGCATTAGGGATGCTTGCTACCTTGATGCGCATGCTCTCTATTTTGTCTCCAATCTCTACTTCAATTCCCGAAAGACGAATAACCTCATGTAATCGATTTCTCCGATCATTAATCGTACCATATTTAGGCAAAAGAAGACGTATTTCGTACCCTTTATCCTGCAGAGATGCCGGCAAGAAGCGTAGCATATCTGCGGTATGTGTCATTCGAGCAAAGGGAGAGATTTCAGCTGCAGCGTATAAAACTTTCATAAATTTTCTTAAAACCTTCGTTGATGTTTTACTGTATTGTTAATCCTCAGATTTGCCATTTTCTTTATCCGCATATAATTGATTCATCTCCTCATCATCCAAGGAATAAAAATCAAAAAGCGTATCTCCACGAAGCCCTAAGCGAAGTGTTTCAACCGGAATAACTTCTGAGGGTTTTACATTCCCCAGATTAACATTACTGCCGAATTTACGGATAAACCACACTTGCTGTTCTTTTTTAGGTGCCTCGAAAATCAGATTCTCAACTGGAACCTGATCAGCTATTTCGTCAATAAGTCCTGACCGGACCTCACCATTAGGACGAAACACGCCTACGGTACCGCTTTCACGAGCCTCACAAATAACTTTCCAGGCACCGGCCTCAAGCTCATTCTCTATCATTTTTACCCATTTATAGGGAGGAATAATATCATTAGGATTTTTACTGCCTATTTCTGACAGAATGGTAAAATGCTTGCTCATAAGCTGAATGATTTCAATTTTTCGCTTATCAGACAGCCAAATGGTACCATTTGAAACCTCCGCATGACCAATATTAAAACGGTCCAGCAGTTCCATGTAAGCATCCAGCTGATCACGGAGTACATAGGCTTCAAATAATGTTCCACCAAAATAAACCGGGATATCAGCGTTGGAATATACCGCTAATTTATCCTCTAAATTTTGCGTGACATAACTAGTTCCCCATCCTAGCTTAACAATATCGATATAGTTAGAGCAGGACTCACAAAAATCTTCGACCTGCCGAACACTTAATCCCTTATCGAGGATCAGCGTCATTCCTTTTTCGCGGGGTTTTTCAGTTCGTTTAGGGAGATGATTAAGCTTAAAAGCCATTGAGCATTATAATTTTGACAAATTAAACGAACAAATATACTAAAATACAGCTTGTTAATAAAATTAAACCCGGTCTTTCTTACAAATTATATTCCTAATCCAAATAGGCGGGTTTTAAGATAAATCCTGTAAAGGGAGGAATAGACATATACTGTTTACCCATCTTGCCATAATGCCCCCCTCTGTTTGCACCTCCATAATACTCCGAATCGCTGTTAAACACAACTTGGTACTGTACACCGTCGAAGGGGCCCAAGTGATAATTTACAACCTCATACTCATTAAAATTTAATACAGCGAGCGTATGATTAGCTGGATCTTTCGCTTTTCGTAAGTAAGCAAATAACCCCCCTGTATCTCTTCCCAGTTCTATCCATTCAAATCCCTCACTCTCCCTATCAATCTGGTGTAAAGATTGCTCCTCGCGATACAAGTGATTTAAATCGCCTACCAGCCTTCGCACCCCTTCATGTCGCCGGTGGTCTAGCAAGTGCCAATGCAAGGCATGGTCCTCAGCCCATTCACTTGTTTCTGCGAATTCATTACCCATAAACATCAATTTTTTTCCGGGATGCGTATATAAGTAGGTATAAAGCAGGCGAAGATTTGCAAATTGCTGGTCTTCATCACCATAGCTTTTCCAAACCATCGGATTTTTTAGGTGGACAACTTCATCATGAGAGAAAGGCAGTAAAAAATTTTCTGAATAATTATACATCATCGGGAAGGTAATTTTATCTGGATCCTCCCGTCGCTGATCCGGACCTTTTTTAATATAACTTAGGGTATCATTCATCCAGCCCATATTCCACTTATAATCAAAACCCAGACCTCCGTGATGTACCGGGGTTGTAACTCCTTCCCATGAAGTGGACTCTTCCGCGAACGTTAATATCCCCGGGAATTCACGATGAATTATAGTATTAAAACTTTTCAGAAAATCGATAGCTTCCAGATGCTCATTGCCACCATATTTGTTGGGAGCCCAGTCACCGGAACCTTTTGCATAATCCAGATATAACATCGAAGCCACCGCATCAACACGGAGTCCGTCTATATGAAATTTTTTACACCAGTAATAAGCATTAGAAATCAGAAAATTGCGTACTCCGGACTTTCCATAATCGAAAATATAAGTTCCCCATTCTTTCTGCTCCCGTTTCCGTGGATCATTGTACTCATAAAGCGGTTCGCCGTCAAACATCTGTAGTCCCTGCTCATCTTTCGGGAAATGACCAGGTACCCAGTCCATAATTACCCCGATACCAGCTTTATGAAATTCATTAATGAGATACATAAAGTCTTTGGGCTCTCCAAATCGACTGGTCGGAGCAAAATAACCGGTTATCTGGTAACCCCAGGAGGGATCATACGGGTGCTCTGCCACAGGCATCAGTTCTACATGGGTATACCCCGATTCTTTTACATAGGGTACCAACTCTTGGGCCAGTTCGCGGTAGGTCAAATATTCATTATTATCCGGGCCTTTCCGCCGCCATGAGGCTAAGTGAACCTCATAAATAGATATGGGTTTTCGAAATGATTGATAATCTTCCCGATTGTTAAGCCAGCTTTCATCATCCCATTGAAACTCACTTAAATCATAAACAAGTGAGGCAGTTTTAGGACGCACCTCTCTCACCGTAGCATAAGGATCTGATTTCAAGAAAGGAGGAGCATCTTCTGCTGTTTTAAGCTCAAACTTATAGAGCGCCCACTGACCAACATCCGGAACAAAGACACTCCAAATACCCGTATCATCGTTTTTTTCCATGGGATGCTTGCGTCCATCCCAATCATTAAACTCTCCAACGACGCTTACCGAATGAGCATGAGGAGCCCAAACTGCAAAATGAGTGCCTTCTTCTGTGGGATGTGCTCCCAACATTTTGTGTGCGCGATGAAACGTTCCTTCTTTCCACTGCTGTATCTGCTCGGTCGTTAATGTTTTTTCCATTGGCTGCCCTATTCAATTAAAATGCAAGATATAAGGATTTCTCTCCTCTGTGATAAAATAAAAAGATATCTTAAAACGATCAGCAGAGGCTACTGTAAGCAATATGTTTTACATCTAAGCTGCAACTTCTTTCTTAAAATATTTAATCATGGAAAAATACCCATTTGCTCATACATTACTCCAACCTTTTCAATAGCACTTAAAAAAGCAGCCGTACGTAAGTCAATATCATGTTTTTTGCGGAGCTCATTCAGTTCTTCAAAAGCATTAATCATGGTCTCCTCAAGACCAGAATCAACCAAGTCATACTCATCGGCCCCCTTAGCTAACTCTTTCATTTCTTCTTCTGTAAAAGTTCGGTCAGAACTATTTTCGATAACATTCAGGATTTTACGATAACTCCCTTCTTCAAATCGTTTTTCCATTCGGCCGAAACGAACGTGCGATAAGTTTTTCAACCACTCGAAATAGGACACTGTAACGCCTCCTGCATTAAGATAACTGTCGGGAATAATCAGCTTTCCTTTTTCTTTCAGGATATTATGGGCAGTTGCTGTTGTTGGGCCATTCGCAGCTTCACCAATAATTTTTGCCCTTATATTCGAGGCGTTCGCTTTATTGATTTGATTTTCAAGTGCTGCGGGTATAAGGATATCACACTCTGTTTCTAAAACAGCGGTATTATCCTTCAATTTCTTCGTATTTTTGAAATCTAAGATAGAGCCCGTTTCTTTACGAAATGTCATTAGCTCTTCCAAGTCGATACCATCAGGATCGAAGATAGAGCCCTCTATCTCTGCAACTCCCACCATTTTGGCACCTCCTTCTATCATATATTTCGCGGCATGATAACCGACATTTCCCAAACCCTGGATTACAAAAGTTTTGCCTGCAAGCCCGGTCTCCAGACCAACCTCATCCATACTGTATTTATCATTACAAGCTTCACGAATGCCAAAAAACACACCACGTCCCGTGGCTTCTGTTCGTCCCCGAACTCCTCCCTGGGGAATGGGTTTACCTGTGACACAAGCTTCAGCATTAATATCAGACTTTAATTGCCGATAGGTATCTAAAATCCATGCCATCTCTTCAGAACCAGTGCCATAATCCGGGGCTGGCACATCCGAACCCGGGCCTAAAAAATCTTTTTTGATAAGTTCATAAGTATATCGGCGGGTAATACGTTCAATCTCATCCTTCGAAAAGTTATTCCGATCTATTTTAATACCTCCTTTTGCGCCTCCAAAGGGCACATCTACGACTGAGCATTTATAGGTCATAAGCGCTGCTAAAGCCATGGTCTCGTCCTCGTTGACGGTCATACTAAATCGTATACCCCCTTTTGTAGGTAATTTATGATGACTATGCTCAACCCGCCAACCCTGAATAACCTCTATGGTTCCGTCATCGCGTTCCAACGGAAAAGTAATATGGTAAACGTTGTTACAAATTTTAATTTGATCTAATAATCCTCTGTCATACCGGGAATACTTTGCTGCTGCGTCAAAAGCCCGATTAACCTGTTTAAAAAATTTATAGTCAGACATAAATTAATAATTATTAAATATTGAACTCTCACTTAGCTGATAAATGAGAATCGGGATATTATAGAAGAGTATCAACTACAATAAATACTATCTTACCCTTTGAAAACGGCAACTTCTTTTTTTTTCCAGTGGTGGGGTTCTCCATCGGTACGCATTAACACTAAACTCTTAACGGAAAACGGTATGTAAAATTCTCGCCCAATTGTATTTAAGATACGTTCCTTTTCATTTCGAGAAAGCTTGCCATATAAGAGACTCAGGTGAGGAGTATAACTGTTTGGCTCAGAATAGTCGAAGAGGCGGCAACTTCGTCGTCGCAGTTCATTCAAAACTTTATCCTTTTGTACATATATAAACAGGGATTGATAAAATGTATCTCGATATCCAGCCTTATTCAAGGTCAACTCAAACGGAGATACGGATGCAGCCAATGTATTGAGCAATGCCTTCATCTCCGTTTCAGATCTTTCTAATCCGCTAATAAGCGTAACATGCGGCTCAAACGAGGGAGTATCATACTTCTTACTTAACTTATTTATGCGTTCTTGCAATTGATAAGCAACGTCGCCGCTGGGTTGTAGCCATATTGTATAAACCGATGATGCTGGCATAAGGCCTCCATAGCAATACTGATTATAAATTACCCATGATAGTTATAATAAAGGGATGTTAATATCCTTTAGTCAAAAATAAATAATTAAAATAATTTTAGGAACTGTTACTTATTTCGACCGGATTTCAACTATAGATATGACTGAACATATAGGAAACTTATGCCCTACCCCTAAAAAAATAAAAGGGGTCCCGACAAAAGCCGGAACCCTTTTTGTACAACTCATCACAATCCCTGACCCTAACATTATAAAAATTGTTAAAAGATGCCAGAAAGTCTTCAAAAAAAGTAATAATTAATTACAGAATCTAAAATTAGTGTGCCTTTTGACCTTCTACATGAAAAACATTAACAATAAAAACAACCCCTAAACTTCCCATAAAGGCAAATAATAATCCAAAAGGCAAGTTCATTGCTACTGTCATGGCCCCCACAACAATTGATCCTATAATTCCCGATAATACATTAGGCAGTAATCCAATAGTCGTATTATACATTGCCAGCTTAACAACAGAACCTACTACCATCCCAAGAGCAAATAGCCAAAAAATTGTTGTCCCGTCTAAAACTTCCATTCGTTTTTTATTGTTTTATAGTTACAATTGCAAATCGATAAAATAACTTTTTTTCATCATTTTTGGAATCTTGATTTTTCTTTCATTTAAACTATGCCTGACCAACCTGTTCGAAAAATAATTCATATTGATATGGATGCATTCTATGCATCGGTCGAGCAGCGTGATTTCCCTGAATATCGGGACAAACCCGTTATTGTTGGAGGTTCGCCCGATGGGCGGGGAGTGGTAGCAGCTGCCAGTTATGAGGTGCGTAAATTTGGCGTTCATTCTGCTATGCCAGCGGCAAAAGCGATTCGGCTCTGTCCCCATGCTATTTTTGTAAAGCCAAGATTCGAAGTTTACCGAAAAGTTTCTAAACAAATCCGGGAAATATTCTTTCAATTTACCGACCTGGTCGAACCTCTTTCCCTTGATGAGGCCTACCTGGATGTAACTGAAAATCATATCGAACTTCCCTCAGCTACCATCATTGCCCAAAAAATACGAAAGCTGATCAAAGAAAAGACAAACCTCACCGCCTCTGCCGGCGTAGCTCATAATAAGTTCCTAGCTAAAATTGCTTCCGATCTGGACAAGCCAGACGGATTGAGTGTTATCCTTCCTGCAGATGCTAACGATTTTTTAAAAAAATTGGATATCGGAGAATTCCACGGTGTAGGAGAAGCTACAGAGGCCAAAATGAACGCCCTCGATATTTATACCGGGAAAGATCTGTTACATTGGTCTGAGGTAGATCTGGTTCAAGAGTTCGGGAAAGTAGGACGTCATTACTATCGTATTGTGCGCGGTATTGATCACCGCGAGGTAAAGCCTCATCGCATTCGAAAGTCCATTGGAAAAGAGCGGACATTCACTGAAGATATTAATGACCTTGGCTGGATAAACAACTTTTTAAGTGAACTTGCGAAAGAAATATCCGGGAGTATGAAAAGAAAAGAAGTAGCCGGTAAAACAGTAACACTCAAGGTTCGATATGCTGATTTCGAAACGATTTCCAGAAGCACTTCCTTCAGTCATTACATCAAAGAAGCGGAAGATATCAGCAAAACTGCCATTCAACTACTCGAGGAAACCGAAGTGGGAGATCGCAAAGTGCGCCTATTGGGTATTACTCTTTCCAATCTGAATCTAGGCCAAGCAGGTCGCTATAAACAGCTTGAAATCCCCTTTAATTCAACAGCAGATCCAAACAGATAAGCGCTGGATATTTTCTTATCTTTTTAAGGTCAGTTAAAAATCATATATCCCCTGTAAATCCTAAAAAAGTACTTAAGATATCTCCAAAATGTCTTCCTACATACTCTCTGATTTTGACTATGATCTACCTGATGAATTAATTGCCCAGGAACCGGTCAATCCGCGCGACCATGCCCGCCTGTTAGTCTATGATCGGGAGACGCAAGAAATGACCGACGATGTTTTTTATAACATCCAGCAATATCTACCGGAGGACACCACCCTGGTTCTTAATAACAGCAAAGTAGAAAAATGCCGGCTTCTTTTTGATGAGGGGAAAAAAGAAATTTTCATTTTGGATACCGTTAACGATACTACTGTCCGTGCACTGGTACGACCCGGCAAAAAATTTAAAGAAGGAAAAACCGTTCAGCTAGATGACGAAATTGAAGTGAAAGTATTAAATATTGATGAAGAGGGTATTCGAACTCTGCGATTAAAACCTTCGCTTAATAGTGATTTATATGAACCCCATCGCCATACTCCCTTTCCTCCATATATAGAACAAAACGAATCTCTTTCTGAAGAATATCAGACCGTATATGCCCGCGACCATAAGTCAGGGGGAAGTAAAGCTGCCCCTACGGCCGGCCTTCATCTTACCGATAAACTGCTTGATAAACTTCAAAATGACGGTATAGAACAAGCAGAGGTAACGCTGCATGTTGGACTTGGAACCTTTGCTCCGGTCAAAACGGAGACTATTGAGGAACACACAATGCATTCCGAGTGGTTTAAGCTTACCGGTCAAACAGCTCAGAAGCTCAACCGTGCAGATCATATTACAGCTGTAGGCACTACCAGCGTCAGGGTACTGGAAAGTTGCTTACAGAATAACAGCAAATTTTCCTCTACCGCAATGGACACCGATATATTTATCCGGCCCGGCTATCATTTCAAGGCTATAGATGCCCTGATAACTAATTTTCATCTGCCTAAAAGCACCTTGCTGATGCTGGTTGCCGCTCTAACCGGATTTGATGAAATGAAAAAAATATATCAGCATGCCATCAATGAGAAATATCGTTTTTACTCCTTTGGCGATGCCATGCTGATACTATAAACTACCTAATAGATAAAATGAAACAGAATTCTGCTTACTTCTTATCCGGATTCTGTTCCTGCTCCATTTGATTCATCTGTTCCTGCATATCATTACTGTCAACCATTTTTACCTGGTTTTTGAGTGATGTTGCGAGCTCTTCCACATCATCTTCTGACAGTACTTCATCGATATCTTCGATACCAATCTTTTGCAACAAATTATAAATCATTCGATTGAATAGCATCTGCTGTGCTGCAGAACTAAGCTGCATCAGCTGTTGTTGTGGAACCTGCGCGCCGGAAAGCTTCACCTTGTTCATGACCGGTTCCAGCAATGCCTCAATTTTTTTCGACATCTGCTTTTCCAACTCTTTGGCATCTTGATTTTCTTTACTGGTTACTTCATTGCCCTGTGGGTCAACTAATTTCATGTCAGTATGTTAGTTTTTTAGCATTTCTTCAGTTATTTAACAATGTACAATAGGATATCGTTTATATAGGGAAACGGCAAATTATCAAGACATTTACTGGAAAAGACCTTTTGTTCATGTTTTTGATTAGAAAACATAGTTATATTTTTTCCTATTAACTTTTTTAGAAAGTATTTAATCAGATAATGATTCGATATATAAAATAATTGCCTCAATCTCACGATCAGACAAAACACCCAAAAATGAAGGCATTTCGGCCTCATATCCCTCAGGCACTTTTTCGTTAGGCTCCAGGATAGCTTCTCTTATATAGTCTGCATCCGCCACTACGGTTGTACTGTCTTTTAATATCCGTTCAGAATTAAACAATCCCTGCACAGTAGGACCTGTCATCCCCGCTGCTGTTCCGTCAACAGAGTGACATGCGATACAACCGGTTTCCTGGAACAGTTCTTTTCCTCGCTCAACCGTTACCGGGATTTCTTCCTGCTGTCCTTCGACTTGTCGATTTTGTTCGTTGAGTATTTCTTCTCTATTCACATCTGGAAACCCTTTCTCTGTAAAGTCAATCGGGCGAATCTGATTTGCTGAAAACCACAGTTTATCCTTAATCATTGAATCATTTTCTGTTTTAAAGTTATACGAAACTTCCATCTGCATAACTTCCTGCATATCAGGAACTGCTAAAAATACGCTCCGTTGATCCTCGGATAAATGGGCTGAAAAAACTGGAAGCATCTCTTCACCCGGGGAACCATCCAGCTTATAATGGCCGGAACCGTATTCTTCTGTGCGTTCATAGTTCCACCGCTTAACCTGGTAATTTGCTATATCGGCAACTGTTTCTTTATCCAATTCGTCACCAAAACGAATTAAAACGCCACTCTCATACACCCCAAATCTTTCCGGAAGCAAACTATTACTACCCGTATTTCGGAGCCGGACAAGCGCACTAAGTTCTTCAGAATTAGAACCCCAAAGTGAAAACCCGCCTACATACAACTGACCGTCTACCGGGTTAATGTCTCCTTTATGGGTTGGGGCGGGATAATGACCCGGTATGACCGAAACAGCTCCTTGTGCTGCTTCTCCGTCGATACTATCGATGAGCACCTTAAACAAGCCAGGGCGGCCATAGGACAAATGGACCATCTGTTCATTTAACGATCCCATCTTATCACTATTAATCCATACCTGACCGGCTCCTGAACGATCTACACTATGGGGAATCCAGGTGAGGGGCGAAGTAACCTCTTCTGGCACAGGATCCGCATGAGCAGTAGCAGGAACTCCGTAATAGTCTTCTTCATTCACCAGCATAATTGGGGTTGAAGGCATCGAATGCCCCTGTTGATCGGAAGCGGAAAGGATCCCTTTCTCAGGATGCATGCCTAAATACGGCCCCCGAAATCCCGTAGCATAATGTTCAATTTCCTGACCATCTGAAGAGATTTTTGATATTGATCCTGCATACTGGGAACCCTTCCGAAAGCCTGCTAAATCTTCTCGAACGGTCGTTGCCGTTTCAGGCCCCATATCCAATGCTCCAAATTTGGCCACATAAAAGGAGCCGTCAGGAGACACAACCATATCGCTTGCCCATTCCCTGGTCTCCATGGACTGTTCCATCAAACCAGAAAAATTCTCGTAATAATTTGCATTACCGTTATCATTTGTATCGTGAAATCGTATAATTCCTTCCTTGCCGAAGGTATAAATGGTATCCTGTACAACCTCGATACTTTGAGGCTCATACAAACCGGAAGCGAATCGATTCCACTCGAGGATTTTCTCTTCCTGACCGATACCCTTAACTATCCAAACGTCTCCCTCAAAAGTTACGACGGCAGCCCGACCATCACTGAAGAAGTCCACATCTACAACCCGCACATTCCGGTCCCATGGATTAGGCAGAGGCAGCGTTAACTGATCGACAGCATAAGCGGAGGTGTCTGGTGCGAGCTGAGCCTTTGTTCGTACCGTCTGTGTCCAATAGGCTGATCCTCCATCGCTTACCTCTGGCACTTCTGGTGACTGAGATTGTGCTTCTGCTAATAGCTGTGTGAAAATATCTTTCTCCGATTGATCTCCTTTCCAAAGGATGAGGCTAAATGTTGTATTCTGTGAAGCAGCCTCCGCAGAAACCTGAACTGTTATGTAACGATCATCAACCACTTCAATAGATATGCCCGGAACCTCCGATACCAATCCAACTGCTGTTACCCCATTTTCTTCCTGAGAAATCCATGCAGTACTATCTGTTACTTCGACATTTTGAAGATCCGCAATCTCTGCGGCAGCCAGCGAAAGCATTTCTTCTGAGCTCCCGATTTCAAAAGTCCTGAGGAAAGCCGTTTCATCATTTAATTCAACACTGCTCGGAAATTCAAGAATATCAGTTTCGCCGATAGTATAATCCAGAACCACCTCATCACCTTCTGTGTGAACTCCATTCCAGCTTCCGATTTCACTGGGTATAGGTCCCCATGCTGGGCCTTCCGAGTCTGAGGAACGGGGATCATTGAACTGATGGCCTCCTGCCATCCAGCCGGGATATACCCCAGTTGCAATTTTGGGATCTCCCTGGATGGTCGGTATTTCATTGTCCTTATTGTGAAAATCGTGATATGAAATCTGGGCCATGTTAACCATGTCAATAAAGTCTCCGGTCCAGGCGGCCGACCATCGCAGCATATCGGTATCGAAACAACTATAGGCTTCTGTTCCAAGTCTAATTGCCAGGCAACGCGGAGTAACATTATCTTCAGGAAAACCACTCCCAAATTCACGGGCATCCACAGAGGTAGTAATAAAAGGAAAGTCGGGCTCTACAAAAGGAGCTAGCTCTTCTGCATTGAGTTCCTGGGAAGTAATAATATCTTCTTCATTTCCTCCACTACTACAGCCAGCTAAAATAATTCCAACTGAAAAAACCGCACAGATAATAATGAGAATGGAGTTCAGTATTGATTTTGATATAAAACGGGCTCTCATAAACTTCAAAATTTTTCCTTTCAAATTAAAAATGTACTAACTTCCCCTGTATTTTCTATTTTAATCTACAGATACCGTAACGCCCGGTGGATAGGCATAATCACTCCACAGGCGATCGAGCTCTTTAGGATTAGGCTCACCATCCAATGTAATATATCGATAACGCATCACATAAGGGGAGCCTGGCTCAATAACCATGTCACCCAGTTGCATGGGTGCATATACAAAGTAGGGGATATCTGGATGGATACGAACCGGTTGTGGGGACCGATAATTATCGGGATGACTTAGAACAGCAATTCCCGCTTTTTCACCATCAACTTCTCCACCCATATAGCTCCATTTAGCCCGGGTGGCATTCGCTTTTTCCCGATCAAGCCCTTCTGAAGTCAAGAAGCTAACATTCTCCGGATTGTTCCAGTTTTCATGTCCCCGAAATGCCGCCCCTCCATAATGGTATTCCGGTAGCATAAGAGGTTGGGCGGTATTGGCCGTATGGGTCATTGCGATATCAAATATGTGATATGGACTTTCATCCGGATTATTATATGTTCGCACTTTCCACTCTTCGTTAAGAGCAATAACAGGAGCCGACGAAGACAGGTCTACATAATAGTTTTTAGCCTTTAAACCACTTTGTACTGGCCCCTGCCAAGCCGCCTCTACCGAATCGGCATGATCCACTCGTGCTGCATTATTATGCACATTCCAAAAGTCGGGAGTTCGTCCCTGGAATTCCGTATTAGTCCACGCCGACCAGATACCGTAATGGTGCGGATGTATTTCGGTATCCAGATGGCCGGTTAAGCGTACCCCATTGGGTGAATAGACCGGGTGGATATATCCACCGCGTTTATATCGCTCGTCTAAACCTTCTGGCAGGATATTTTCTTTATAATAGAAAGATAAAATCGGCTGGTCGCCCTTTTCAAACAAAAGCGTACGATCATTAAAAGTGTAAGAAACTTCTTTTTCAACGGATGAAGCCGGAACCGGAGATTCATCCATCCGGTATTTTATTGTAGTTTCAGCCTCCATATTTCTTACTATAAACCAACCTGTATTATTGGTATCTACCTGAATAAGAGTGCTTTTCGTCGTTTCACTTTCCAATTTATAGACACCTGACCCTACAGAATCGGGAAGAACCACAGACACAACCGTATTCATACGGTCAAACCCACCGGCGGAAACCGTAATATCATATTGAGCTTTCGTTTCTGAAGGACTAATACATCCAATAAAGAAAGCTATAAACAAGCCAGCCAAAACAGAAGTGCTGTATTTCCCAAACATAGTCAAACGATTAATTTAAAAGTGTACTAATTCCTTCCGGAACCACTCCTATATCGATACCCAGAAAAAGCGTAAAGAGGAAATAAGTGAGGAGTGTAATCAACATTGCGAAGAATAAATTCAGAACCAGACCGGCCCGTACCATTTGTGGTATATTCATCACGCCACTACCATAGACAATAGCATTGGGTGGGGTAGCCACCGGAAGCATGAATGCACAACTAGCTACCATTGTTATAGGAATAGCAAAAAGCAATGGATCCTGACCTATACCAATAGCTACCGAAGCAATAACCGGTAAAAAGGCGGCAGCAGTAGCAGAATTACTTGCCAGCTCAGTAAACATGATAATAATAATCGCAATGACAAATATAGTTAAAATTACGGGCCAACCTCCTAATATGGAGAAATACCCACCGACCCATTCGGCCAGACCCGTTTTCTGAATAGCTCCTGCCAGTGAAAGGCCACCACCGAATAAAATCAAGACTCCCCACGGCACTTCTTCCGCATCCTTCCAACGCATAATAAATACAGATTTGTCTAGGTTTACGGGAATAAGGAATAAAAGCAACGCCCCGAAGATTGCAATACTGGCATCAGAAAGTCCCGGAATTATCGGTTCCAGCAAAGGACGTCCAATCCAAAGCAATGCAACAAGTACAAAAACTGATCCGACAATCATCTCGGGACGGCTAATAGTTCCTAAACGCTTCATCTCATCATCAATATATTCTCGTCCTCCGGGAACTGTTTTCAGTCGGACAGGGAATACAATACTTGTCAGGGTATAGAAAATAATTGGAAGTCCTAAAATAACCACAGGAACACCCAATCCCATCCACTGGGCAAAAGTAATTTCCATATTATATGCATCGTTCACAAAGGCAATCATAAGAGCGTTAGTGGGTGTCCCGATAACGGTCCCCAATCCCCCGACGTTTGCCGCGTAGGCAATGCCAAGCATCAATGCTAAAGCAAAATTTCTATTTTGACGCAATTTGTCAGGATCCTGTGTACCGGTTTTGGTAAGCTGAATAACCGAAAGGCCAATAGGTAACATCATCATGGTAGCAGCCGTATTACTGACCCACATACTCATAAAAGCGGATGAAACAATAAACCCGGCAATAATATTTCGGGGCTTTGCGCCAATAAAACTGATAATACCCAAAGCAATGCGTCGGTGCAGGTCCCATCGTTTCATTGCAATTGCAATAATAAATCCTCCCAGAAATAAATAGATCATCGGATCAGCATAGGGAGCAGCCGCGGCATCTATATCAGTAATATCCAGAATCGGAAACAGGACCAGCGGTATAAGAGCAGTAGCAAAAATCGGAATCACTTCTGTTACCCACCAGGTTGCCATTAATAGTGCAACAGCCGCTGTTCGCCAGCCAGCCAGACTTAAATTTTCCGGCGGACTTGAAAAAAGCATGAGGACGAAGACCAATAGTCCCCCAAAGAATCCAATCCATTTGGTTAACGGTATAGGTTTGCCCTCGGCTTCTCCCATCCCGAACTGCGCTTCCTCACTCGATTCCTTTGCCTTTTTCTGTGAATCTGTTTCTTCCATTATATTATACCCACAAAATTGTTAGTTAATTTAAAATAGATTGTTTAATCCCCTTCTATTTCTATCGTCTTTAGTCCTATAATCGTTGCAAACTGAGTCCCCCGTCTACCATAATTACCTCTCCTGTTGAATAGGGAAAATCCCCGCTCACAAGCGATAAAACAGCTTTTCCAACATCCTCCGGATAACCCCACCGCGGCTGAATTGTCAGCCCCTCCGCAATCAATTTATCATATTTTTCTTCTACACCGGAGGTCATATCCGTTTTGATAATACCGGGCCGGACTTCATAAACCGGAATATCGTATTCGGCCATACGAGCAGCCCAAATTTTACTATGCATAGCAATTCCGGCCTTTGATATAC
>JBEPXF010000040.1:10233-15051 GCA_041642075.1 Fodinibius sp. | reverse complement strand
AGGTAGGATAAAGGGACTTCATAAGCAAGTTAAACAGTTGATTTTATTGCGCTTAGCAATTTATTAAAAGAGTTAAAAAATATTTATATCGCAGTTAGTAGAACAACAAATATTAAATCAGCTGTACCTTATAGGAACTTGCAAAATAAGAGTTTTAGAGGAGAAAAATCAACCATAAGTACTGATTGTTATTTTGTTAATAGTGTGATAAATAATTCAGCATGAAGCTAATACTCGAAATAATAGAGTGTTCACTGTAGAGCAGAGTAAAATATAGGTTTAAGTACTTCTGGATAAGGGAAATGAATCAACTGTAAATCGAAACTTAAAAATGCTTTTTTAAATTTCGACTTTCATAATAAATATTCCTGAGGGTAGGATTAATTATATAAATAATAATATTTATTATGATGTAATATGCTTAGTAAATATAATATACATAGTTATGCCTTCAGGCTAAGGAAATTATATAATTCGGAAATATCGAGATTTAATGGCTAGCCATGACAAGCATGAGCAAAGGTGGAAGACCTTGATTTGGGTACAATCGGTGTTTTAAAACAAATTCATGACAGAAAAGAACTATTAATCCATGAACTTATTCATAAAAGACTCTTCGGCCTCCCTGTTTGCAATTAACACTAGCTCGCTATCTTCAGAGAGTACAGAATCTGGGGGAGGATTCGTCAGTTGTTCTCCATCTTTTTTAATAGCTAAAACATTACATCCAGTTTCTTCCCGGATATTACTGGAGCTTAGGGGTTTGTTCTGAAGGGATGGTGGGGTTTCAATTGAAAATACGTTTAGACCTTCCGCAATCATAACCACATCATTACGCTCGAGAATATTAAAAATAGCATTGCCCCCCATAGTAGCGTAGGACATTACAAAATCTGCCCCCGCGCGATGCAATGTAGATACATTCCGTTGCAGGGTAGAGCGACTGATGATCTGAATATTTGGACGTAACTGCCGAGCATAGATGGTAAGGTAAATATTCACATCGTCATCGTGGGTTGTAATAATGATGCAAGGGGCATCCTGAATGTTGGCCTTTTTGAGGGTGTCTAAGTCTTCGGCACTCCCTAAAATATATTTATCATTATCTTTTATGCGATCAGGGTTTTTTTCGATGATTCGATAATCCATTCCTCGTTCTTCAAACGCTTCTGCGGTGCCCCGGCCTACCCGGCCTGCCCCCACAATGATTACGGGCTTATTGGAGGCTTGGTATATAGCCATATACTCGTCATAAGTACGAAGCTGTTCCAGTGTTCCGGCAATAACCAAAACACTTTCTTTTTTTATAACCGTATCTGTACGAGCTGGTTTAAACTCACCTCGCTCCCATATACCGACAATATTGATCTCTAATTGCTCGCGTATTCCACTTTCTTTGAGAGTTTTACCTACCATCGGTGTTTGGTAGGCAGTAGCTTCGGCAATAATTAAATCTTCAAAGCGCCCAATTACATGCACCCGGCGATCCTGCCCAATAGTTCTTCGAGATAATGAGCGACCCAGCATTCGTCCAAGCTGTATTACGTGGTTGGCTCCGGCCAGTTTAAGGAGGTCCACGGAGTCTGAGGAATTCGCTGTAGCTACAATAGTAACATCCTCATCAAGTTCACGCACGGTATTACTGATATTGGAATTTGCCATATCGTTGCCCAAGGTTACGACCATCGCAGCTTGCTCAACCCTTAACTTTTGGTAAGTTTTGGGGTCATCCAGTTCTCCAAATACAACCTGATACCCCTGATCATAGTACTCCAATGCTTTAGGAAGCTCATCAATTAACAGTACATATTGATAATTATAATAGTCGAGTTTTTCTATAAGTGATTGCGAGATGGGATCGAAATGGGTAATGATAATATGATCCCTAGTATTTTTCGGGAGCTCGCGAGGGGCCCTTGCCTTTGACTGTGCCTCCAGCCAGGGCGCATAAAAGAACTCAATAAAAGTAAATGGAAGTAATATAAGCAGGGAGAGCATGCCGGACATAAGAACGAAGACCGAAAATACACGTCCGAGATCGCTTGTAAAAGTGATATCTCCGAAACCAAGAGTGGACATTACCGTCAGCGTCCAGTAAAAACCGGTTATCCAACTGTGTTCCTGCCCTTCATACAGCATTATAAAGTGAAATATAATACTATAAGCTAAGATGAGGAGTGCAAGACCTGTTAAAAACCGGAGCAGTCGTTTTATATTAACCGTAGTGCTGCGGTTAGAAAGAAAAAAGCTAAGTTGTGAAGTAAAAAACTTCATGAAACCGATTATAAGTGACTGCTTGAAGCATTAGAACTATTGCAGCAGATGAATATATGTAAGAGGCCTAGCTTTGCTCTTCGCGCCATTCGAGAAACTGGACTATTGCATGCCAGATAGCAAGAAGCTTAGTCTCTTCTTCATGTTCAAATGTTTGGGCATCTGCTTTTATAACACATCGTTTTGCCTCAATAAGTATCGGGTAGCCGAGATCTTCTTCAATCTTGATAACAACAGGCATTAACCATTTCCATGACTGGTGAAACTTCATGTCCTCCACAGCCAGAAAGGCCAGAGGTATATCTTTAACATTTTCCTGGTTAACCTTAATGGTGCTGCCCATAAGATTTTCTATTAATCTACTTCCTTTGTTAATCTCTTCGGTTGTCATAAGATAGAGAGTTAATTATAAATTATACTCATAGTTACTGCATCATAAAAAACGGAATTAAAAGCTATGATAAAATAATCATCACAAAATAATAAATAGATAGTCTGGACAGGGAAAAATATTTTTTTGACCCAAATTAGTATTGCCTTTCGTATTAAAATAGTGAGACGCTGAATAATACCAATAAAAAAAGATAGAATTATGAAAAAGCTAAGTTATTTATTAACTGTACTTCTTTGCAGTGTATTTATATGGACTGCTACTGCCGAAGCCCAAAAAATTACAGCCGGCGGCGGTGTGGGCTATGGAAGCAAATCCGAAAATATGAATTTTAATGTGAGCATGTATTATAGCTTGCCTGATTTACCGGTAAGAGTCGGAGCAGATGTAGGTTATTCTGTTCCTGAAAAGAACGCTCAAAGCAGGGTTGACCAGATTGAAGGAAATATCAATGGTCATCTGATGGCGGTGGATGAAGAGGTCATTAGTCTATATGGCCTGACAGGATTAAATATTATGCATAATCGTTTTAAGTATGATCCGGACGGAGCTGCCTCTGTTACGGATTCAGATACAAATTTAGGTATTAATGTAGGTGCTGGGGCTGAACTCGATATGGGTTTTGGACGAACATATGGCGAAGCAAAATATATAATCGGCCGCGATGATGTTTCCCAGTTAATCCTCGGGCTTGGAGTGAGAGTAAATATTTAATGAAGTTCCAAATCAATAAGTAGCTAAAGGGGTTTACATTATGGACTTTCAATACATAATTGATCGGTCAAAGGGAATTATTTTAGAGCCTAAAAAGGAGTGGGAGCAAATAAAGGGAGAGCAACGTTCTGAGTGGGACCTAATTCTGTTTTACGCCTTACCATTAGTGGCTTTATCGGTAATCACAGGTTTAATCGGGACATGGTCACTGCGCTGGGCAATTTATCAATTGGTAATGCCTATCGTTTCGATTGTAATTGCTTCTTATGTGGTTAATGAGCTTGCAGAGAAGTTCAATTCAGTTAAAAATCTGAATAATGCCTTTAAACTGGTTGTTTATGCATCTACTCCGTCACTTTTAGCTGCAATAATTGCAAATCTTTCCTTATTGCTGAGCTGGGTAGGCCTGTTTGGACTCTATAGTATCTATCTTTTCTGGGTCGGGATCTCAAAGATGATGGAAACGCCGGATGACAAGCGATTAACGTATGTTTTGATTTCAGCTTTCGTGCTGATTGTAATCCAGTTCTTGTTATCCCTGTTCATTGCTCCCCAGATGATAACCCCATATATGTGATAGGGAAATATCTATAACCTAATAATTACTTTTTTGAGCTGTTTTTATTTCACGCTTCGTATATAATAAGGAAGCATAAATAATCATCGAGAATTAAATACAACATTATAAATTTATATCATGAAAACGAACATCTACATTACTATCCTATTGACAGCATTATTGTTATCTCTTCAGGCTTGCGGAGATAACTCGTCAGGACCAGGAGAGACGGAAACAACTGAAGTGAATGGAACTATCACTGCTCCGGATGGGGAAACCCCGCTTTCAGGAGCAACGGTTTTTATTCCTGCAGAAAATTCAAATAAAATCGTTGCTAAGGCTAAAGGCATTGCCTCTTCAACAGTCAATGCAGAGGGCTGTAAAGAGCCCACGGAAAGTTATTCGGCTTACACCTGTACAGAGGCCGATGGTTCGTTTACCTTTGACGTTCCGGTTTCAAGTGATAATATACTGCTTAAGATTTTTAAAGGTATTTTCTCTTTTGAGCAGACCATTGATGTTAATGCAGAAGGAGGAGAGATTGGCGAAATAAATATGCCCAGTGCCAGCGATAGCTTTGACGGAGAAATTGCGGTAGTACAAGGCTCCTATGATCGCATGCAGGATATTCTGGCGAAGGTTGGTTTCGGGGAAGTTGAGACCGATGAAAGCAGCTCTAACTATGGTCGGCTTGTACCTGGAACAGAACAGTTCGATATCCATGGGGATGCATCCGATTTATTTGCAGATGAAGATGGCGATGGAGAAAAAGATCTGTTCAATTATGATATTATTTTTATTGATGAAGCTCAAAGGATTTCAAAAATCGGATGGGGTTTGAAAATTATAATAGATGAATTTTCTGATAAAACGATAATTA
>JBEPXF010000040.1:0-10223 GCA_041642075.1 Fodinibius sp. | reverse complement strand
TGAATCGCCTCTTAATCAAAAGGCCAGTCCACATACCCACAATCATGTTCATGCCAAGTCTTCGGGTAGCGCAACCACATTAAGCGAAGAAGATCGAGCTGCCCTTAAAGATTATGTGGAATCCGGTGGTATATTATATACAACGGATTGGGCGTATGATTATATAGAACAGGTTTTTCCTTCCTATGTTGACTATCATGGAGATGATGACAAGTCCGCTGATGAGCCGGAAGAATGGAATAATGCCCAAGTTGGAAATTCTGGTATAGAAACCGATGGTACCCTTTCGCAAACTAATATGGAAACGTGGTTAGAAAATGTAACCTGCTTTGACGGAGAAAGTTGCCTTAATGATGACAATACAGTCCATATAACTGACTTTTTAGGTGGTTGGGCTGTTATCGATGGAGCACATAGTGGTGCTTCTTCTGATGTAACCCAATGGGTAGAAGGAGATGTCGCATGGAGTGGCGGTTCTGGAGTTCGTCCTTTAACCGTATCGTTCCAAGCAGGGAATGGAAGTGTATTTTACAGCTCATATCATACGGTTGAGTCGGAACATACTCCTAACTGGAGACCACAAGAGCGCGTATTGCAATTTTTGGTATTTGAATAATAGCAAATAAAGAAAATAAGAGAGACAGTTATTGAGCTTGGGCGTTAAGGTCTGCTTGATAACAGATCTTAGTGATTGATTAAGTATAAAGTCCGCCGGCTTTCAAGAGAGCTGGCGGACTTTTCTATTTTGGAGTGGATTTTTAATGGAACTATTTCGGTTCTAAGCTGAACAATCGTATCTTTAAGAAAGCGAAATTGTGAGAGATTGGTTCAAAACTTATGACTTCTAAAAATAGACTTAAATATATTTTTGTTGGAGTAGTATTGGTTCTTGCCAGTTTGGCTTTGGCTGATGCTCTTGGCTATTTTAATGAAAAGCCCTACACGGCGGTGTCTCATGGTTCACATGAGCACTATGTGCCGCATGACCGGGATCCTGATGTCTCTATCGATAAATTTCCTCAGGAAGAACCCGGACGCGGTGAGAAGATTACTCCCACCGGCCAGATTGTACCTATTGAAGAATCAAATTAAAATATATTTTACTCTTTATTTCTTATTTCCAATCACATAATGCAGTGCTTCCCGTAGATGATCCATGAAAAGGTCTTCTGAATAACTTTCTTCGGTATGGCCGCCTCCGGTATAAAAAGCGCGCCCCCCATCAAATTCGTGATACCAGGCAATAGGATGAAAGTCACCATTTTCTCCCCCTTCGTAACTGGATTCATCCAGCTCCATTAATACATTAATTTTGTCATTTATATTTTTATAGTTGTACCACTCATCGGTTCTTTTCCATTCTTTAGGCAGGAAAGAAGTAGCCCGATGCGATTGGTCCACTACATCAATGGTGGCTTCCTGTATATGAGGATGGCTTACAAAATAAGCGCCAACTAAATCACCGTACCACGACCATTCATATTCGGTATCAGCCGCAGAATGAATGCCTAAATACCCTCCGCCATTCTGAATATACTGTTCAAAAGCATCTTCCTGGCTATCATTTAGTACATTACCGGTAGTGTTTAGGAAGATAACGGCATCATAAGAACTGAGACTATCCGGATGAAAGTATTGGGAATCTTCAGTATGCCGCGTATTGATACCTTCGTTAGTGGCAAGTTGTTGGAGTGCTTTTGTGCCGGTTTCTATAGAACCATGGCGGAATCCTTCCGTTTTACTAAATATAAGTACCTGTTGGTCGGATGGTGATTGTGCAGATAGGTCAATAGAGAAGAAAGTTATAAAGAAAACTAAGAAAAGAGAGCGGGAAAAAAGGTGCTTAAGCTGGATTTTCATCATAAGTCTAAGTTTATATGTTATTTCAGATAAAGATAATCTATTAAAATGGATGGATAGCCCAAAATATGGAATAAAAAAAGCTCTACCGATTAAAGTAGAGCTTTTTAAAAATTAAGGAATAGGGTTTTAGAAATTAATTCCGGCAACAATGGATAAGACACCATTCTTTCCTTCGCCTTCACCATCTTCTGCAATATTTGAAAGACCGGCTGAATATCGTAGGCCAACATTAAACTTCGTAATATCTGCACCGGCCCCTACTACAACGCCGAAGTCAGTGCCTTTGATTTGGTCCTCAATATCAACTGAGCCGGCGCCATCGCCCCCTGAAATCTCTTGCTCGGCATTAATATTAAAACCGGCATAGGGCCCAAAATAGACGTGAGGTGTCAACATGGGGTTGTCCAAGATAAAGTCGAATTTGGCTACGACAGGAATTTCAACGTAATCTAATTTAGTAGTTGTTTCAACAGAGCCTTCTGATATTTTAGCACCTTTTTGGGCGTAAAAGACACCGGGTCTTATTGAGATAGGGCTCATCGGTATTCCAAAACTATAGGTTGCGCCTGCCATTAAGCCCGTACGCGAATCAAAAGAGGCGTCGGTATCATTAAAATTGGCAAAATTAGCTCCACCTTTGATCGAAAATTGAGCTTGAGCCGCTGGAGTAGTCATAAAAACCAGTCCGGATAATAAAAAAACAGTTAGTAATAATTTCTTCATGATAAAATAGGTTAATTAAGATTCAACATCTTATTCATACTATATATCCAACAAAGAAGTTTCATAGAATATATAAACGAAAGATGTCTAAAATATAACGAAAACTCTTAACTCGACTAAAAGATTTAATTTGTATAAATAGGCTCCTTTATTATTGCTTATTGTTAAAAGTTATATCTAATGCAACAATGAAAGCGATTAATCGCATAACGATTGTTTTTAATTTTTAATCAAATTACAATCGCTATGAAAAAGCTACTTGGTATATTTGCGTTATTTTTAATCACTGCTGCTTTTACAAGCGTTAACTCCGGTATTGATGGAACCTGGATTGGTAAGATGGACAGTCCAAACGGACCGGTAGAGATTACATATAATTTTAATGTCGAAGAGGATACACTAACCGGTACTGTAGAGGGTGGAATGGGAGAGATCGAGATTTTGAATGGGAAGGTAGATGGAAACGAGTTTTCTTTCGATACTCAGTTCAATGGCACTACAATATCCCACGAATGTGAGCTTCAAGATGATGATACAATTGCTATGGAGTTTACTTTTGAAGGGCAGGGCGGCCCCGGACCTGAAGGTCCACAGGAACTTATCTTAACTAGAGCTTCTGAATAATCCTTTTATCGTTATTGCTATTATGTTAAGATTTGCTTTAACCAGTCTTAAGATGATCTAAAAGGCTTTGCTCATAAATTATATAGGGTTGAGGCCTTTTTATGTTCTATACACACCTTTCCTGCAATTGAGATGGATATAAATATTTGAAATAGCAGAATAGATCTGAGTATTGGCAAAGGTATGCTTTAAATTATATATCATCTCCGGGGGGATGAATAGCCTTATAGTTACAATACATCCTTTAGATACTGTCCAGTATAACTTTCTTCCATCTTGGCGATTTCTTCGGGCGTGCCCGTGCCTACAATCTTACCGCCGGCAAAGCCACCTTCGGGACCAATATCAATGATATGATCGGCACTCTTGATTACATCAAGGTTGTGTTCAATGATAATAACGGTATGTCCGCTGTTCACTAATTCTTTGAAAGAATCCAGAAGCTTGGCTATATCTTCAAAGTGAAGACCTGTTGTTGGTTCATCAAAGAAGTAGAGCGTATGATCACCAGCCGGCTTGCTCAGGAACTTGGCCAGTTTTACACGTTGTGCTTCTCCACCGGAAAGAGTGGGAGCGCTTTGACCCAATTTAAGGTATCCCAGTCCAACATCTTCAAGCGGTTGCAGTTTTGTAGTAATTCGTTCTTCATCCACAAAAAACTCAATAGCTTCCGAAACAGACATTTCCAGCACATCGTGGATGTTTTTGCCCCGGTATTTGACCTGTAGCACATCTTTTCGATATCTCTTTCCACCGCACTCTTCGCATGTCAGCTCAATATCTGCCATGAATTGCATTTCTATTTTTTGAATACCCTCGCCCTGACAGGTTTCACAGCGTCCACCGGGTACGTTAAAGGAAAAGTGTCCGGGTTCGTAGCCCATAATTTTTGATTGTCGGGTGTTTGCGAACAAATCGCGGATACCATCAAAAGCCTTTGTATAGGTGGCGGGGTTGGAGCGCGATGAGCGACCGATAGGAGACTGGTCAACCATCTCTACCGAATCGATATGATTGATTCCTGTTACTTTTCGATGACGCCCTATTTTTTCTTTATAGCTTCCCAGTTGTTTTTGGATTGCGGCGTAAAGGGTATCATGAACTAGGGTGGATTTGCCTGATCCTGAAACGCCGGTTACGCAAATAAATTTCCCAAGCGGAAATTCCACATCCAGCAATTTAAGATTATTTTCGGATGCTCCTTCTAACACAATGGAATTGCCGCTACCTTCCCGTCGTTTTTCGGGGACAGGTATCTCTTTTCGTCCGCTCAAATATTTTCCGGTAAGCGTAGGCGAATCCAACAGATCTTCGTAAGATCCCTCAAATACAACTTCACCACCATGGACACCCGCGAAAGGACCAATATCAATGATATTATCAGCTGATTTAATCATTTCAGGGTCATGCTCCACCACTAATACGGTATTTCCTATATCACGAAGTGATTTCAGGATATTGATGAGGCGGTCATTATCCCGGGGATGGAGTCCGATTGTTGGCTCATCAAGTACATAAAGGCTGCCGATAAGCGAGCTGCCCAGAGAATTGGCCAGGCTAATGCGCTGTGATTCGCCTCCGCTGAGGGTTTTGGCCAACCGGTTAAGTGTTAGATAGCTAAGCCCTACCTCATCCAGATACTTGAGGCGCTTTCTTATTTCAAATAAAAGTTGGTCAGCCACCTCTTTTTCAAAGTTGGAAAGCTCCAGGTTTTCAAAGAACTCGCGGGCATGTCCAATTGTCATCTCGGCTACCTGACCGATATGCTTGTCATTGACTTTTACATAGAGCGCATCTTTTCGCACGCGATAGCCCTCACAATCCGGGCAGCGGCTGTATCCCCGATACCGGGAATAAAATACCCGCATATGAACCTTGTACGACTGGCTTTTCACATCCTCAAAAAATGGACGGATACCGATATATTCGTCTTTACCTTTCCAAAGTATCTTTTTAATCTCTTTGGACAAGTCCCGATATGGAGTATCAATAGGCAAACTGTGACGGGCCGCTACTTTAATAAGATCCCGAAGATGGCGACTGAATTTTTCACCGGTGAATGGAGCAATCGCCCCATCGCGAATAGTTTTATCAGGTTCCGGAACGACCAAATCTTCATCAATACCTGATACCTTACCAAAACCTTCGCAAGTGTCGCATGCTCCGAAGGGATTATTGAACGAAAACATTTGGGGCGTTGGTTCGTGAAATTCCATTCCGTCCATTTCGAACCGCTCGCTATACTTCAATTCTTTGCCATCTCGGATCTTAACAGAACAACGTCCGTTCCCTTCCCGAAAAGCCGTTTCCAAGGAACCCGCAATACGGCTGCGAGTATCGTCATCATTTTTCAAGGCCAGTCGGTCGACCAAGACCCGGTAGCTCTCCTGTTCAATATCATCGACATCAATATCGTCTGTCGTAAGATCGAGAATATTCTCTTCATCAATATGGAGCAGCCGTGGATATCCTTTTTCTTTCAAAACCGTTAGTTCATCTTCCAATCCCTTTTCTTCATGTTTAGGAATGGAAAATAACACATAGAATTTAGTTCCTACATCGAATTGGTCCAACAGCTCTTGAATCGCGGTTTTAGTACTGTCTTTTTTGACCTTTTTACCGGACTTCGGAGAAATAGTATGACCAATGCGTGCATACAGCAGGCGCATATAGTCATAAATTTCGGTAGTGGTACCAACAGTAGAACGAGGGTTTGAGGAGGTAGTTTTCTGCTGTATCGCCATAGCTGGAGAAATACCCTGCATAAAATCCACATCGGGCTTATCCATGCGCTCCAAAAACTGGCGGGCATAGCTGGAGAGACTTTCCACATAGCGACGCTGTCCCTCGGCGTAAATGGTATCGAATGCCAAGCTTGACTTTCCCGATCCTGAAACACCGGTAACAACGGTCATTCTATTCCGGGGAATTTCGACGTCAATATCCTTCAGGTTGTGTACGCGCGCACCCTTAACAATGATGGGGCGGTCTTCGTGAGAATGATCTTTCTGTTGCTTCTTGGAAGTTGTTTCAGTCTGAGACATTCAGTATGGCTTTACGTTTTTATAAACGGGTAAAGGTACGAATTTTATGAAAGAAATTTAGGTTTAAATCCAATCGATGAAATGTTAAAACAGGCAATAAAACCAATACGTTCAGGTGGGTACTTATATTTTTATAAGTGTTACTATTATTAAAAATGGGTTTGCTACAAATATCACAACAGGGTAGTATAAATAGGAGGAAGGAGACTACTAAGGGCAATAATGGAGACTAAGCTTAGGAAATTTTGAAGGAATCACTGTCCGATATGCTACCGGCAGTAAATTCCTTCAAAAAGGGAAGACGACGGGTAACTTATTAGTCTTGTTTGTCCATTGATCCTAAACTCATGGTTGGATAATCGGACATCACGTAATTAACCCGGGTATTTTTCTTGATATCAGTAACCGTCATCGTAGTTATGTCACCACTTTGAATATCTTTGGTATTCATTTCCATGAGCATCCCCTGTGGATAATTCTCCGGAATTTTACCTTTTAGCTGCTTAGCATTGGCATTGGCACTAAATAGATTATTCATACCAAAATCTGCCTCGCGACTAACCCATACTTCGATATTTTCGTTCTCTGTCTCAGAGCGATATCCGTCACAGTTGTAACCGAGAATAGTTTTAGTCCCGATTTTAGTGTATCCCTGCCACTCATCAACTTCATCCCAATCCATATCCTCTTTCTCATCTATGGTTTGTTCAGTGTGCTCCAAAGCTTCTTTCCAGTCGTAGGCAAAAGAAAATTGGTCTTCGTTATTGCTCATTAACATGAGCATAGCGGAGTTTTTAAAGTCATAAATGATAAAAAGGTCTCCATCCTCCTCACTCATTTCTTCACTTTCAAATTTAGTTCCGGTATACATTTCGCTTTCGTTAAAATGCATATCCATGATAACGGGAGGATCCGATTCGCCGCTTTCCCTGGTGGTTTTGATCTCCATTGTCGTGATGGTATCAAAGTGGTACTCATCCTCGGTGGTTACGTTTTTGTTCATGGTAAAAGGAAGCCGTCCGCCGGAGGTGCTGTCATGGGGCATTTCCCCAAAGACGGAATTCCAGGAACGCTCTACCATTTGTTCAGAAGCTCTTTCAACCCTCTCACTAATTTTCTGCTCTGCCTTATCTTCTGCGGCTTGTTGGGCTTTTTTCTTAAGCCTGTTCAGAAGTTGGGCTTCAGCATCAATGCTGAAGGTTAAAGACATCAAAACGCCGCATAAAAGTACAATTAGATATTTCATATTTACTCTCCATTAAGTGTGCATCCCATAGTTTTAATATTTCAATCTACAAAATATTAAAGGAAATTCAGTGATAATTAGAAAAAATTAGTTTTTCTGCTTAGATAGGTCATTGTTATTACAATTGAAGGTGAATAAGCCAGAGATAAGGCAGTTTAACTTTAATTCTGGGGACAGGAGGCTATTTATTGGAAAGCTCTGATTTAAATAATTATTTGAATACAGTCATTACTAACAAGGAATCAGACATACTTATGAAAGTTTTTGGGGAAGCTACTCTAAATTACGAGTTTAAAGTTTTAATGTAACACAGCAATAAAAAAATAATCAATGAGTCTCGACGTTTCTTCACAGCAATTTCAGCAGTGGATTCAGCAAGCCGGAAAATTAGTTTCTGATTTTTATAAAGAACATAGAGATGGGAAGGTGTTCGCAGGTAAAACACCAGAACAGGTCCAAATACTATTAGAAGAACCTCTGCCTGAAGATCCCCAGGATGTTGATGATCTTTTGGATGAAGTGGGAGAGAAAGTGTTTAGTACAATAACCAATAATATTGGCCCGCGTTTTTATGGATACATAACCGGCGGAGGCAACCAAGTGGCGGTATTGGCTGAAATGATTAAGACCTCCCTGAATCAGAATAACCTCAAATGGCATTCCTCGCCTGTCAGTACTGAGCTCGAACGATTGGTAATGCGCTGGGTAGCAGACTTTATAGGCTACCCGACAAGTAGTGCCGGAGTATTGTTAAGTGGAGGTTCGGTTGCGAATTTTAACTGCTTGGCAGTAGCCAGAAAGGTAAAAGCATCTACTGATGCCTCAGATGAGGGATTGTATGGATCAAATCCCATGACGGTTTATGTATCTGAAGAGGGGCATTCCAGTTTTGATAAAGCAATGGATATGCTGGGATTAGGGAAAAAATACCTGCGTAAAATTCCGGTGGATGATCAGATGCGTATAGATCCTGAACAATTGGAGAGGCAGGTGCGGGAGGATAAAAACTCAGGGTTTAATCCTATTTGTGCTATTGCAGTGGCAGGAACAACGAATACGGGTTCTGTTGATAATTTGAATGCCGTTGCTGATATCTGCGAGAAGTATAATCTTTGGTACCATGTGGATGCCGCTTATGGTGGACCCGCAGCAAAGGTCGAAGGAGTAAAACAGTTATTTGCAGGGATGGATCGGGCCGATTCGGTCGTGATTGATCCACATAAATGGATGTATGTGCCTTTTGAGGCGGGCGGGGTTCTTGTAAAGGATCCAAAGCACCTGCGGGAAACCTTCAGTACGCTCCCTGACTACTTGAAGTCGGACACAACAGATGAGAAGCGTACTGATTTAATGGAATATAATCTCCCCTTAACTAAAGAATTTAAAGCCCTCAAGGTATGGATGACTCTAAAAGCCTATGGTACGCGCCAGATTCGAAGTGAAATTTCTTCAGATATCCAGAAGGCACAATACCTGGTTGATCTGGTTCAGACAAATAGCAAACTGGAATTGCTGGCGCCGGCTCCACTCTCGATTGTTTGTTTCAGATATAATCCCGATAATATGGAAGATAAAACCCTAAATGAATTGAATGACCGTCTCATCAATAATATTGAGACGGATGGACGAATATTTCTTACCGGAACAAAAATATTGGGTAAAACAGCTCTTAGGGTATGTTTTATAAATCATCGTACTAAAAAGGAAGACATCGATTTCTTGGAAAAAACAGTATTGGATATCTCGAAACAATTATAAAATTGTCAATAGGACAAAGAAGGCAGTATTAGACGGTATTTTTTAATAAAAAGTTGGTAGGTAAAAGCGGGTTTTCTTTATCCTCAAAACCGATACTTTATTCGCTGGAAAGAAAAAGCAATTAATTAAAAAAGGAAACTTTAAATATCCCTATTTTTGAGAATAGGGCATTTTTCGTTACCTTTTTGAGATGTTTTGGCGGGGGTAAAGGCCTGTCGTGTTTAGATAATTTTTTTACAAAACAAGTAACAGGTTAGTTCTTTATGGATTTATTTGACAAGCTTGAGGGAAGACCCGGACCATTGGGTGAGTTCACCTCAGAAGGATATGGCTATTATACATTTCCCAAATTAGAAGGTCCCTTGGGTCCGACGATGAAGTTTAATGGGGACGATGTAATTGTGTGGAGTATTAATGATTATTTAGGGATCGGTAGTAACGAAGAAGTAAAGGACTTTGATAAAAAAGTAGCACAGGATTATAGTTTAAGTAGTCCTATGGGAGCCCGTTTAATGACAGGGAACTCTACCGAACATGAAAAGCTCGAGGAAGAGCTGGCCGACTTTGTTCATAAACCTGATTCCTTGTTGTTAAACTATGGATATCAGGGCATTATGAGTGTTATTCACGCCCTGGTAGACAGAAATGACTTTTTGATTTATGATGAGCTGAGCCACGCGTGCATTGTAGATGGAAAGCAATTGGCGATGGCTGAAAAGTTTGTATTTAAACATAACGATATAGATAGCTTTGAAAAACAGCTGGAACGAGCTCATAGAAATGCCAAGCCAAACTCTTCAGTCTTGGTGGTAACCGAGGGGGCATTTGGAATGACGGGCGATCTGGGTATTCTGGAGGAAATGATCGCTCTTAAGAAAAAATATCCTTTCCGTCTTCTTGTGGATGATGCCCATGGAGTGGGTACCATGGGAAAAGACGGTTCCGGCACAGGAACCCATCTTGGA